>JAUTXA010000224.1 GCA_030838265.1 Actinomycetota bacterium
CTACATGGGCCCGCTCATGGGCCTCGACCAGCCCCGCGCTGACAAGACGGTGCAAGTCAACCAGTGGGGCATCGTGCTGTGGACCCAGCTGGCATGGCAGGCCGCCCTGCGCGAGGGCGGTGGCTCGGTGATCAACGTGGCGTCGATCGGCGGGATCTCGGTCGAGCCCGCTATCGCCTATTACAACGTGACCAAGGCAGCCGTCATCCACCTGACCAAGCAGATGGCCGCCGAGCTGTCACCCGGGGTGCGGGTCAACGCCTTGGCCCCCGGCCTGGTCAAGACCGACATGGCGCGAGCCCTGTGGGAGCCCAACGAGCCGGCCATCGCCAAGCGCCTCCCGATGAAGCGGCTCGGCGAGCCCAACGACATCGCCAACGGCGCCCTCTTCTTGGCCTCCGACGCCGCCAGCTGGATCACCGGGCACACCCTGGTGATCGACGGCGGCGCCCTGCTGGGTTCGTTCGCCGGCCTCTAACGGCCTCAGCCGGTGGTGGCCCCCAGGCCGGCCAGGGCGGCGTCGATGGCGGTGACGGCCAGCCGGTCGGCGACGTCGCGAGGCAGAGGCGGACCGGTGACGAGAAGGGCGGCGACGCCCTGCATCACCGCCCACACCGTGGCCGCCGCCAGCTGCGGGTCGATGGACCGGAGCTGGCCGTTGCTCACCGCCCGGTGCACCGGTTCGCCGGCCACCTCGATGGCCTTCGACGCCAGGGGCCGCTGGCCCTCCCACGGCTCGCTGGTGAGCTCGGGTTGCAAGAGGAACAGGGCGCAGAACAGCTGCGGGTTCTGCTGGGCGTAGGCGACGTAGGCCAAGGCCCGGCGGCGGATGCACTCGAGCGGCTCGGTGTCTTCTCCGGCCTCGTGGAAGCGATCGATCAGACCTTCGAGCTCGACGTCGGCGATCGCCTGCAACAGGTCGCGCTTGTCCCGGACATGGGCGTACAGGGCCGGCGCGGTGACGCCCAGCCTCGACGCCAGGCGCCGGAGCGAGAGCCCGGTGAGGCCCTCGGTGATCAGCATGTGGCGCGCTTCGCTGACGATGGCTGAGCGGCTCAGGAGGGGACGATCGGACGCACGCGGACCAGCGGGGTCTCCAGTCACCCTCCGGTTCCTACCCTCTTGTCGGCATTTCACCCGCCAATCGTGGGCGGCTAGCGAACCCCCACGGGCAGGCCGCCCTGAGCCCGGTTGAACTCAGCCAGGGCAGACGAAGCCTTGAAACGCTGCCACGCCGGGTCGAACTGGGTCATCCCCACCTCGGGGCTGCCACACAGGTGCGGGCCGGGATCCAACACGCTGGGTACGACGGCGGGGATCAGGTTGGGGGGGACGGTGTCGAAGTCGAGCACCTCAGCCGGGTTGGCCGCCGCCGCGTCGCGCTCCGTGAGGGCATCGAGGCCCCAACGCCACTCGACGAGCTTCAGGATCGAGGTGTGGTCGTACTGGGCCCCGGCGACGGCGCCCCGCGGCGAGAACGGTGAGACCACGAACGCCGGGATCCGGAAGCCGGCCTGCCCTCGGGGATCGTCGGCCGTCGGCGTCCCGTTGAGGTCGGGAAGCTGGGGCGGCGGGACGTGGTCGAAGAAGCCACCCCACTCGTCGTAGATCACGAAGAAGACGGTGCGGCTCCAGTTGGGGCTCGACTGCAGCGCCCGGGTCACTTGCGATACGAGGGCCTGGCCGCGGCGGATGTCGGCATGAGGGTGGTCGTCGTTCGACCCACCCTGGCCCTCGCCCAGGAAGAAGGGATCGAGGTAGGTGTAGTTGGCCAGGTTCCCGGCCGCGGCGTCGACGAAGAAGCGCCCGAACGCGTGGCTGATGGGCGCGTACTTCGGGCCCCACAGACCGAGGAAGGGCAGGTCGCTGAAGTAGTAGCGGGCGTCCTTGCCCGCGGCGGCGAGATTGTCCCAGATGGTGCGAAGGGTGCTGGTGTCGAAGTTGTTGATCAGCCGGTCGGTCGCGGCGGCGTGGGTGTAGAAGCGGTTGGGATAGGTCGGGCCGAGGATCGAGCAGAACCAGTGGTCGAAGGTGGTGTAGCCGTCGACCAGGGCCCGATAGGTCTGCAGGTCGTTGCGCAGGTAGTACCCGAGGGCGTAGTCGTCGTTCTCCCCCTTGCGGAAGCCGTCACAGGCACCACCGTTGTACTGCAGCTTGCCACCCGCGACCGAGTGGTCGGGGTCGGCGAAGCCGCAGCCCTGCCACTCGGTGAGGTGGTGGGTGTAGTGAGCGGTGCCGTGGTCGTCCAGGTACGGGACGTTCGTCTGGGTGCTTCCGGCGGCGCCGGGTACCCAGCTCAGGTAGTGGTCGAACGACCGGTTCTCCATGCAGAGGACGACGACGTGGTCGAAGGGAGCGTCGGCGCCGGTGGCGGGCAGGGCGCTCGCCGACGAGGTGCCGGCCCGAGCGAGCGTCTTGATGCCGCCGGTTGCGGCCAAGGCACCGGCGGCGCCGGCGGCCTTCATGAAGTCACGTCGTGAAAGGGGCATGCCTAAGGGTTCGTGACCTAGGTCACCTGTCCCTTTCGCGGAGATGAACTCTCAGCCGCTTCCCGGTGGCGGTCTGGGGAATCTGGTCCACGAGCTCGAGGCTTCTGGGGGCGGCGAAGGCGGGGAGGCGGTCCTTGACCCAGGCCCGCAGCTCGTCGAGGGTCGGCGCGCCAGCCCGGGCCTCGGGCACCACGAAGGCGCTCACCCGCTGGCCCCACTCCTCGTCGGGCAGTCCGACCACCACGACGTCGCTCACCGCCGGGTGCCGCCGTAGCACCGCCTCGACGACCTCGGGCCAGACGTTCTCGCCGCCGGTGATGATGAGGTCGTCGGCCCGTCCCACCACCGTCAGGCAACCGTCGGCCGTCCATTGCCCGACGTCGCCGGTGGCCAGCCACCCGTCGCCATCCTTGGGGTCGGTGCCGTCGCGGTACTGGCGCAGGAGCATCGGGCCCCGCACCTCGATGTGCCCGGCGTCGTCGATGCGCACCTCGGCACCGTCGAGAGGCCTGCCGTCGTAGGCGATGCCGCCACCGGTCTCGGTCAGGCCATAGGTCGTGACCACGTTTTCCGGTAGCTCGGCCGGTGGCGCCGAGCCCCCGAGCAGGATGAGCCGGAACAGTCCGGGGTCGACGCGCCGGAGGGCGGTGGCGACCAGCGAGACCAGGGTCGCCCCTCCGGCCCGGGCCAGGTCGTCGACGACGTCGGCGTCGAAGGCGGGGAGGACGGTCACTGGGGTGCCGGTGGCACGGGCTCGCAGGACCACGCCGAGGCCGCCCACGTGGCTAAGCGGGAGACACGCCAGCCATCGGTCGCCCCCAGTCACGCCCAGGCGGGCCGATGTGGCGCGGGCCGAGGCGGCGACGGCGTCGTGGGTGAGCACCACGCCCTTCGCCGCGCCGGTCGTCCCGCTCGTGGCCACAACCACGGCGTCGCCCGGTTCGACCTCGTCACCCACCCGCAGGGCGCTGACTACGGCGGCCCGCTCGGCAGGGGGCAGGCGGGGGTCGATCGGGGCCACGGCGTCGCCCGCCGCCCACGCCGCCTCCAGGGCGGGGACGAACCCGGCGCCGAGCCCAGCGTCGACTGCCACCAACTTGGCCACGGGCGCTACGGTAGCGAACGTATGAGTGATAACTCTCAGAGTGTGCGCACGGCGGTTGCCTGGAAGGCGGCCGGCGACTACACCGACATCCGCTACGAGGTCTTCGAGGGCGTGGCCAAGATCACCATCTGCCGGCCCGAGGTCCGCAACGCCTTCCGTCCTCAGACCCTCTTCGAGCTGTCGAACGCCTTCAACGAGGCGCGCGACGACCCCGATGTGGGGGCCATCATCTTGACCGGCGAGGGCCCGCTCGCCTTCTGCTCGGGCGGCGATCAGCGCATCCGCGGTGAGGACGGCTACATCGGCGACGACGAGGTGGCCAAGAAGGGGATCGGGCGGCTCAACGTCCTCGATCTCCAGATCCAGATCCGCCGTCTGCCCAAGCCGGTGGTGGCCATGGTGGCGGGCTATGCGATCGGCGGCGGTCACGTGCTGCACCTGGTGTGCGACCTCACCATCGCCGCCGACAACGCCCGCTTCGGCCAGACCGGCCCGCGAGTCGGGAGCTTCGATGCCGGCTACGGCGCCGGGCTCTTGGCCCGGACCATCGGCCTCAAGAAGGCCAAGGAGATCTGGTTCCTCTGCCGCCAGTACGACGCCGACGAGGCCCTCGCCATGGGCCTGGTCAACCACGTCGTGCCGCTGGCCGAGCTCGAGGAGGAGACGGTGCGGTGGTGCCAGGAGATGCTGCGCCTCTCGCCGGTCGCCCTGCGCATGTGCAAGGCCGGGTTCAACGCGGCCGACGACGGCCTGGCCGGCATCCAGCAGCTGGCGGGCGACGCCACCATGCTCTTCTACATGTCGGAGGAAGGGCAGGAGGGCCGCAACGCCTACGTCGAGAAGCGCGCCCCCGACTTCACCCGGTTCCCCCGCCGCCCGTGAGGCGCTGGGTGGCCGGGGCCCGGCCCCGAACGCTGCCGGCGGCCGTGGTGCCCGTCGCCGTCGGCACCGGGGCAGCGATCGGCGACGGCGGCTTCATCGCCTGGCGGGCCGCCGCCGCCCTGGTTGTCGCCCTCGCCGTGCAGGTGGCCACCAACTACGCCAACGACTACTCCGACGGCATCCGCGGCACTGACGACGTGCGGGTCGGGCCCGTCCGCCTGGTGGCGTCGAAGCTGGCCACGCCGGTCGAGGTGAAGCGGGCTTCGATGATGGCGTTCGGGGTGGCCGCCGTCGCCGGGCTGGCCCTGGCCTCGGTCGCCGGCTGGTGGCTGGTCGCGGTTGGTGCGGCGTGCTTTGCCGCCGGCTGGTTCTACACCGGCGGCTCTCGGCCCTATGGCTACGCCGGCCTCGGTGAGGTGTTCGTCTTCGTCTTCTTCGGGTTGGTCGCGGTGGTGGGGACGGCCTACGTGCAGACCGAGCGCATCACCGCCACCGCCGTTGTCGCCGCCGTCCCCGTCGGCCTGCTGGCTTGCGCGTTGTTGGTGGTCAACAACCTGCGCGACATCCCCAGCGACACCGACGCGGGCAAGCGAACCCTGGCCGTCCGTCTGGGCGACACCCGAACGCGCACGCTCTACGCCGGCTGTCTGTGGGGGGCCGTGCTGGTGACGGCGACGCTGGCGCTCTCCCACGGGTGGGCCGCAGTGGCGTTGGTCGCCGTCCCCCTGATGCTGCGCCCCCTTCGGGCTGTGCAGCGCCGGGCGACAGGCCGAGACCTCATCGCCGTGCTGCAGGACACGGCCCGCTTCCAGCTGGCCTTCGGGCTGCTGCTGGCTATCGGGCTGGCCCGATGAACGAGAGCAGCTCGGCCAAGAAGCTCGTCGGCTTCTCGAGGTGACAGGCGTGGCCCGCCCCGCTGATCATGGCCAGCCGGGCGTTGGTGCCGACGCTCTGGGCTACTCGCTCTCCGATGGCCCGGAACTTGTCGTCGTGGCCGCCGAAGACATAGAGGACTGGCATCCTCAGGGCGCTGAGGTGGTCCCACAACGGCTGCTGGGAGCCGACACCCGCCAGCCGCAGGCTCGAAGCCAGGCCCCGGACGCTGTTCTCCTTGCGCGCCTCGAGCCCGGCCGCCTCGCGAGAGAGGGAGGTGAACAGCGGCCCGGCCAGCCACCACTCGAGGAAGGCTTCGAGCCCCTCGTGGCGCAGCCGCTTGGCCTGGGTCAGCTCGACTTGGCGCCGGTCCTCGCGGTCGACTGGGTCCTCGATGCCGGGGTTGGCCCCGATGAGCACCAGCTTCTCGACCAGGTCGGGCCGGGCCAGGGCCAGGTGCAGGGCGTAGCGGCCGCCCATCGAGTAGCCGACGTAGACGCCGCGGCCGCACTCCTCGCCGATCAGGAGGGCACCGTCGGCCAGCCCGACATGAACGCCCGATCGGGTGCCGTGGCCCGGGCAGTCGGGCGTGAGGACCTCGTGCTCGGCATCGAGCAGGGCGTCGGTGATGCCCGACCACGAGCGGCCCGTCTGGGTGAAGCCGTGGATCAATGTCACCCGAGCCATGGCACGATCCTTCCATGACGTCGGTGGTGCGGTGGACGTGAACGGCGAGGTGCAGGCCGCCTTCGCCCACACCCTGGTCGACGAGTGGGTGCGAGGCGGCGTGAGCGATGCCGTCGTGGCGCCCGGCTCGCGGTCGACGCCGTTGGCGATGGCCCTCATCACCGAGGGGCGCATGCGCGTGCACGTCATTGTCGACGAGCGCTCAGCCGCCTTCTTCGCCTTGGGTCTGGGGTTGGCGACGGGCCGCCCGGCCGTGGTCCTCACGACGAGTGGGACGGCGGCGGTCGAGCTGCACCCGGCCATCGTCGAGGCCCACCACGCCGGAGTGCCGCTGATCGCGTGCACCGCCGACCGGCCCCCTGCGCTGCAGGGCATCGGCGCCCCCCAGACGATCGACCAGTCGAACCTGTTCCCGGGGGTCTTGCGCTTCGCCGCCGCCCCCGGTCTGCCCACCAACGCCGGACGGGGTACGTGGCGGTCGCTGGCGGCGCGCGCCGTGCTCGAGGCCACGGCGGGCCCCGACGGACCCGGCCCCGTCCATCTGAACCTGGCCTTCGACGACCCTCTGGTAGCCGAGCCGGCCGGTCTGGCTCCGGGCCGGGCCAGCGGCGGTCCGTGGCACGTCGCCGCTCGCCGTCACCAGCCGCCTCCCGACGACGTGGTCGACTTCCTCCTGGCCGCCTCGGCGCGCGGCGTCATCGTGGCCGGCGCGGGAGCCGGTGATCCTGCCGCTGTCCACGCCGCGGCCGCCGCCCTCGGATGGCCGGTGCTCGCTGACCCCCGGTCAGGCTGCCGCATACCCGCCGTCACCACGGTCGCCGCGGCCGACGCCCTGTTGCGCAGCCCGTCCTTCGTCGAGGCGCATCGCCCCGAGGCCGTCCTGCGCCTCGGCGCGCCATGGGCCTCGAAGGTGCTGTCCCAGGCCCTGGCCGAGTGGGACGTCCCCGTGGTCCATGTCGATCCGTTCGGCCGTTGGCTCGACCCGGAACGGGTCGCCACCCGCGTGGTCCACGCCGATCCGACTGCGGTCTGCGAAGCGGTGGCGGCCAAGGGCGCCAGCGACCGGTTGGGGACGTGGGCGGAGTCGTGGGCCGCGAGCGAGAGCTCGGCTCAGGCGGGCATCGACGCCGCCCTCGCTGACATCGTCCCCATCACCGAGCCGTGGCTGGCGCGCGTCCTGGTGGCGCAGCTGCCCGACGGGGCCGCCCTCGTCACCTCGTCGTCGATGCCGGTGCGCGACATCGAGTGGTACAGCCGGCCCCGCACCGGTTTGAAGGTGTTGGCCAACCGCGGGGCCAACGGCATCGACGGCGTCGTGTCGACTGCCCTCGGCGTCGCCGCCAGCCACGCCGGCCCCACCGTCGCCTTGGTGGGCGACCTGGCCTTCCTGCACGACACCAACGGCCTGTTGGCCATCAACGGCACGGCGGCCGGACTCGACTGCACCATCGTGGTGGTCGACAACGACGGCGGCGGGATCTTCTCCTTCCTGCCGCAGGCCACCGAGATCTCCGAACCGCGGTTCGAGCGGTTGTTCGGCACTCCCCACGGACTCGACCTCGCCACCGTGGCCGCGGCCCACGGAGCCCCCGCCTACCGGGTGGATGCTCTGCCCGACTTCCTTCCCACCGTCGATGCGGCCATGGCCGCCGGTGGCGTGCGGGTCGTGCACGTGCGCACCGATCGCCGCCTCAACGTCTCGGTGCACCAACGCATCCACGACTCGGTCGCCGCCGTCCTCTCGGCCCGGTCCCGTCCCGACACCACCCCCGACCCCACGCCCTGAAAACGGCGGCCTCAGACGAGCATTGATGCGCTAGGGACGCACGACGGCGGAGAGCAGGGCTTGCAGCTTCAGCTGGGTCTCGGCCAGCTCGGCCTCGGCGTCGGAGCCTGCCACGATCCCCACGCCGGCCCGCAGCCGGGCCCGGGCCCCGTCGATGTCGGCGGAGCGGATGCCCACCACCCACTCGCCGTCCCCGTGGCCGTCGACCCAGCCGACGGGTCCGGCGTAGCGACCGCGGTCGAGGCCCTCCTCGTCGTCGAGGTAGGTGACGGCCACGTCGGTCGGCGTCCCGCCCACCGCGGGGGTGGGGTGGAGGGCCAGGGCCAGCTCGAGGGCCGATGGTGACGGGTGCCGGAGGCGTCCGCTGATCTCGGTGCCGAGGTGGACGACGTTGCGCAGCGAGACGATCGAGGGCGCGGGGGGCACGATCAGCTCGTCACAAGCGGCGGCCAGCACCTCGGCCACCGCCTCGACGACCAGCCGGTGCTCGGCTCGGTCCTTGGCCGACGCGAGGAGGCCCTCGGCGACGCGCCGGTCGACCTCCGGGTCGCCACTGCGGGCCACGGTGCCCGCCAGCGGGTGCGACCTCACGTCGTGGCCGACGCGGCTCACCAGCAGCTCGGGGCTGGCGCCCACGAAGCCGTCCACCGCAAAGGTGGTGCACGACGGATACAGGGCGCGGAGGCGGTCGATGACGGGCCCGAGGACGATGGGCCGGTTCGCCATCACCTCGACCTCCCGCGCCAGCACCACCTTGTCGAAGTGCCCGTTGTCGATCTCCTTGGTGGCGGCCTCGACCAGGTGGCGCCAATCGGCGTGCGACATCGATGACGTGAGCGAGAAGGCGTCGGGCTCCTCTTGTCGGTCTCGGTCGGCGGCGCGGCCGAGGACGGCCTCGAGCAACCGCAGCGGGGCGCGGCCGTCGGTCGTGGTGGCCGAGACGGCGCCGTCGGCGCGGCGGCGGACAATCAGCTCGGGGACGGCGAGCCAGCCCAGCTCGGCCCGGCGGAAGGGAAGCGCCCCGACCGCCATGGCATCGGGACCGAGGCTGGCGACCAGTCGAGAGGCGTCGGTCGCCGCCACCTTCCGGTCGAGGCCGGTGGCGGCCAGGCCGACGCCCTCGCGCTCGAAGAGAAACCCGTCGTCGCCGGCCACCGCGGCCAGGTCGAGGTGGCGCCCGGCCGGCAGCCAGACGGTGGTGGGCCCGCCGCTCACGGGGCGCCGGCGCGGGTGGCGGTGATGAGCTGGGTGATGCCACCGGTCAGCAGGCGGCGGGTGATGTCCTCGAAGCCAACCGACTCGAGCTGGGCGAGCATGACTGTGGGGGTGGGCAGGTACGACACCGACCGAGGTAGGTAGCGGTAGGCCGCGCCGTCCGAGAGCACGCCGCCAATGAGGGGAACGGCCTTGCCGAAGTACAGGCCGTGACCCCAGCGCAGGACGGCGTACTTGGGGCGGGCCACGTCGAGCAGGGCGATGCGGCCGCCGGGACGGACGACGCGGGCCAGCTCGGCGAAGAACGGCGGGAGCGCGGCGAAGTTGCGTAGGGCGAAGCCGGAGACGACCCCATCGAGGACATGGTCGGCGACGGGCAGGCGCATGGCGTCGGCTTGTGCCAGCGGCGCGGTGACCGTGGCGGCGCGGAGCATCCCGGCCGACAGGTCGAATCCGACGGGACGCAGCCCGGCGTCGCCTAGGTCGCGGCACAGGTCGCCCGTCCCGCAGGCCACGTCGGCCACTGACGAACCGGGCGGAAGGCCGAGAGCGGCGACCGTTCGCCGTCGCCAACCCCGGTCGAGCCCGAAGGTCATGACCCGGTTCACCAAGTCATACCGGGGCGCGATGGTGTCGAACATGGCCCGCACGGCCCGCACCTTCTCGTCGCCCTGCGGGAGGGTGTCCATCGTCAGCCCGGCCACGGCGCGCCGCGGATGGCATCGAGCTCGGCGTCGACGCCCACCTGCTCGATGTGCTCCAAGGCCACGGCCAGGAGGGTGCGGCGGAAGTGGTGGGAGACGAGGGCGGTGGTGGCTGGCAGCAAGCGCTCGAAGGCCTCGACCAGCCGGGCCGCGGCCTCGTCGTCGGGCAAGCCCGAAGCCCGCAGCGGCCCCCGCACGTGGTCGGTGAACAACCGCACGGCCTCCTCGGCGACGGCGCGCATGGCGGCGTGGTGCTGGCGGGCCAGGCCGAGGATCTCCGGGAGGGGCAGGCCTTGCTCGAGGAGCTGCAGGCCGGCCTTGGCCACCTCGACGTCGGCCGCCGTGTAGGTGGGCTCGCCGTCGCCCGTGCGGGGGATCAGCAGCCCTTCGCGCTCGACGGCTTGCAGCAGCGGCAGGGGAATGCCACTGCGCTCCGCCACCTGGGCCAGCGTGAGCGGTTGGGCCGCGCCGACGCCGTCGCCGGCCGACACCGCGGTCACCAGCGCCTGGTCGGCGGCATCGAGCTCGCCTTCGAGCAGGCGCCGGATGGTGGCCAGCGTCAGCCCTTGGGCCTGGAACGTGCGGATGCGGGCCAGGCGGCTGAGGTGCTCCTCGCCGTACCAGGCCACCCGTCCCTCTCGGCGGGGCGGGGGGAGCAGGCCCTTGGCCTGGTAGAAGCGGACGGTGTCGACGGAGACGTCGGCCTGGCTTGCCAGCTGCTCGACCCGATAATCCATGCAACCACTCTACGAGTGATCGCTCACATAGTCACACCACGGGTCTGGAGATCAGGCCCGGGGCGGCGGCACCAGGACGGGCAGGGCAGCGGCCCGGGACTCGTAGTGCAGGGGCGGCTCGAGGGTGATGACCTCGCCGTCGAGCGCCACCTCGACCGTCGAGCGGTTGAGGTTGACGTCGAGCTGGCTGCGCTCCTGGCAATCGACGAGCTGCGAGCGGTCGAGCCCGCCGACCAGGAGGCTGCCCGCGACGCGGAGCCGGGCGAACCGGCGGTCGCCCCTCACCACGCGGGCGTCGAGGACGTGGTCCTCGAGGTCGTCGCGTGAGGCCAGGTCGCGGATCCCCGTGCCGTAGCGGCCGTTGCCGACGAAGACCATCCACGCCCGGAAGGGCTCGCCGTCGATGGTCACCAGGACGCGATGTCCGCGCCGCAGCTGCTCCCACGCGGCGGCGACATCGGCCAGCCGCTTGGGCAGCCGCCCGGAGCGGGCCTCCCGTCCCAGCACCAGCTGGGCGTAGAGGCCGACGCTCGAGTTGTTGACGAAGATGCGGCCGTTCACCGCGCCGACGTCGACCCTCTCGACCACACCGGTGCGAGCCGCCTCAGCTGCCACCTCGAGGTCGTCGATGCCCAACGATCGGGCGAAGTGGTTGAGGGTGCCGCCGGGGATGGCAAGGAGGGGTACGTCCCCGCCGGCAAGGACTTCGGCCGCACTGCGAATGGTGCCGTCACCGCCGGCCACGCCGACCCAGTCCCGTCCCTCGTCGCGGGCCTCGGCGATCTGATCCTCGACGTGATCGGGTCGCGACTCCGTCACGTCGGCGCCCGGGAAGAGGGCCGAGAGCTCGTCGGGCGAGGTCTCGTCCTTGCCCGACGATGGGTTGACGATCACCAGGCCGGGCACGGCGGGCACGGTAGCGGGTGGCGGAGCCGGGGCCGCGCCGAGCGTCACTAGCATCGAGGGTTCGAAGCTGTCGCGGACGACCCAGCAGAGGAGGTGGACGATGGCGGCACTGGTGGTGATCGAGGCGGTGGCCATCGCCCTGCTCGGCCTGCTCGTGGCCGGGCTGCTGCGCAGCCACGCCGAGATCCTGCGCAGCCTCCATCACCTCGGGGTCGGTGTCGGCGACGAGGCCCGGTCGGCCATCCCGGTGCAGGCCGCGCCCGGCGTGGCCTCGGTGCGTCAGCCCGGCGAGCCCTTCGCGGCGGCTGCCGATGTCGCCGGGTCGACCCTGAGCGGCGATGCGGTGCACGTCGGCATCGCGGCCACCGACCACGTGACCCTCTTGGCCTTTCTCTCCAGTGGCTGCCTGACGTGTGCCGGCTTCTGGGATGCCTTCCGCCACCCTGACACCCTGGGCCTTCCCGACGGGGTCCGCCTCGTCATCGTGACGCGCAGCGCCGATGAGGAGAGTCCGTCGCGGCTGAGCCCGATGGCTCCGGCCGGCACCCCGGTCGTGATGTCGAGCCCGGCATGGGACGACTACAACGTCCCCGGCTCGCCCTACTTCGTACTGGTCGACGGCCGCCGCGGCGGCGTCGTCGGCGAGGGGGCGGCGGGGGAGTGGAGCCAGGTGCGCTCGTTGCTGGCTCAGGCTCTCGGCGACGCCGGCCCGCCTCCGCGACCGGGGCGGGTGGCGGCGACCAATCCCGGCCTGGCCCAGGCCGATGCCGAGCGCGAGGCCCGCGCCGACGCCGAGCTCATGGCGGCCGGCATCCACCCCGGGCATCCGAGTCTGCATCCCCCCGTCCTCGACGCCGATGGTGAACCTTCGTCGTGACCGTTGGTCTTCTGCCGGCGGTCGGCGTGGTCCTCGCCCTGGTGGCTGGCGTTCGCTCCAGCTGGTCACCCTGAGGTGAGTCGATGCTGGCCAGCATCAGCCCGCTCGGTGAGCGGGCCCGGGGAAGTCGATGGAGCGTCACCGTGGTCGCCCACGTCGTCGGTTCGATCGCGGGTGGCGCGCTGGTGGCCGGCGCCCTCGGTGCCTTTGGCTCGGTCGTCCCGCTCTCGAGCCGGTGGCGCGGTGGGCTACTGGCGGGCGTCATCGCTGCCGCCCTCGTCGTCGAGCTCGCCCCCAACGTCCGTCTCCCGACCCTGCACCGCCAGGTCGACGAGGACTGGCTGCGCCGCTATCGAGGGTGGGTCTACGGCTTCGGCTACGGCTTCCAGCTGGGGATGGGCGTGGTCACCATCGTGACGACGGCCGCCCTCTACGCCGCCCTGGCTGCCGCCTTCCTCTCCGGTTCGCTGGCGAGCGGCGCCTTGATCGGCGTCGCGTTCGGAGCGACGCGCGGCGCCGTCGTGCTGACCAACCGCAACGCCCACGATGCCGGGCGGCTGCGCGAGCTGCACCGCCGCGTGCAGCGTTGGGAGCGGCCGGCGTGGCGCGTCGGGGTGTCGGCCCAGGCCCTCGCCCTGGCCGCGGTCGCCGGCACCCTCATGGTCGGCGGGCATCCGTGACGCGCGTGGCCGCCCATGGCCTGTCCCTCGATGCCCCCCTGGGATGGGACGTCCGCATCTACAAGCGGGCCCCGGACGACGAGCCGGTCACGACTCATCCCGTCATGCACGCCGGCAACTTCGCCCTCCCCGAGGAGCGGGGCGACTACGGCAGCGGGGCGGTCGAGATCATGGGGCCGGCCAACGTGTTCTTCGCCCTTCTCGAGTTCCACCCCGACAGCGTTCGCACCGCCATGTTCAGCACCCGCGGGCTGCGCCTTCCGCTCCTGGCCGGGCAGTTCGACCCCCAGCGCATGCAGCGCAACATCCCCGGCCAGTCCGGGCTGCAGCGCTTCTTCCAAGTCGACGGCCGCGCCTTCTGCCTCTACGTGGTGATCGGCAGCCATCTGGGCCGGGCCGCCCTCGCGCCGGTGGCGAGCGACGCCGTGCGCTCGCTGCTGGTGACCAACTCCGGCGGCGTCTATCGCTCGGCCGTCGCCGTGGGCGCCGAGGCGGGACCGTAGCGGTGGACCTCGTCGCCGGCCCCTTCCTCGCCGTCACCGGGCTGCTGATCGCCGGCGGCCTGCTCAAGGTCCGCCACCCCGACGACACGGCGCGGGCCCTGAGACAGGCCGGGCTCCGAGTGGGCCGCGGTGCGGTGCGCGTGGCGGGCGCCCTCGAGGCCGTCGTGACCGCGGCGGCCGTCCTCACCGGCAACCGCGTCGCCGTGGTGTGGGTGGCGGCGTCATACCTGGCCTTCGCCGCCTTCGTGGCCGTGGCCCGGCAGCGCCGCTGGCCACTGGCCTCGTGCGGCTGTCTCGGGAAGATCGACACCCCACCCTCGGTCGGCCATGTCGCCATCGACGTGGCGGCCGCATCGGTGAGCCTCGCCGTCGCCGTCCGGCCCCTCGGCTCGCTCGGTGACGTTCTTTCTCGTCAACCCCTCGGTGGCATCCCGTTGCTGGCCATGGCCGCGGTGACGGCCTACCTCGTGACCCTCGTCATGGGCCCGCAAGCCCAGCTGGCGGTCGCTCGAGCCGAGGTGCGTCGATGAGCGAGTGGCTGGTCGAGCGGGCGTCGCGCCTGCTGTCGGCCCGCAGCACCCGACGGGGCTTCCTGATGCGGTCGTCGTTCGTGGCCACCGCCCTGGCCGCCAACCCGCTCACCTACATCCTTCGTCCCGGGACGGCGTATGCCGCGGCGTGCAGCTGCGGCAACCCGGCCTGCGGGTGCGGGTCGACGTGCTGCGACGGCTACACCGACTTCTGCTGCACGGTGAACAACGGGCGCAACGAGTGCCCGCCAGGGTCGGTGCCGGGCGGGTGGTGGAAGGCCGACGGGTCGATCTACTGCTCGGGGCCGCGCTACTACATCGACTGCAATGCCACCTGCCGCTGCTCGTCGAGCGGCTATGCCGGGTTCTGCTCGGCGTCGTGCGACGGGCAGACGTGTCGCTGTGCCCAGGGCAGCTGCAGTCACCGGGCCGTGGGCTGCCGGCAGTTCCGCTACGGGCAGTGTCACCAGGAGATCGGTCAGATCGGCCGCATCGCCTGTCGCCTGGTGACCTGCACGCCGCCCTGGAAGATCGACGCCTCGTGCAGCACTGCCAGCTTCACCGACAACGCCACCCGCAACCACACGGCCAACTGTCCGCCCCCGCCTCCGGCCCCGCCCGGAAGAGATGTCGCCGTCCGCCCCGACGGCCGCTCCGGGTGGGTGCTCGACGGCGAAGGTCAGCTGAACCCCTTTGGCGGGGCGCCGGCCATCGTCCCCTCCGCCTCGTGGCCCGATGGCGACATCGCCCGCCGGGTCGCGTTCCGAGACGGCGGCTCGGGCTATGTCGTCGACAAGTGGGGCAACGTCCATCCCTTCGGCGGTGCGCCCGCCGTCACCGGCCCCGACTTCGCAGGCCAGGACCTGGCCCGCGGCCTGGGCCTTCGCAACGACGGGGTGTCGGGCTACGTGCTCGACGGCTACGGCGGCATCCACGCCTTCGGTGGGGCCACCGCGCCGGCCAACGGGGCGTACTGGAGCGGATGGGACATCGCCCGGGGCATCGGGCTGCGGAGCGACGGCACATCGGGATGGGTCCTCGATGGCTTCGGCGGGCTGCACCCGTTCGGCGGGGCTCCCGACGTCAGCAACGCCGCCTACTTCAACGGCCAGGACATCGCCCGTGACATCGTGGTCTCCTTCGACGACGCGTCGGGCTATGTCGTCGACGCCAGCGGGACACCGCATCCCTTCGGCCAGGCCCCCGCCCTTGGGTCCTTCGACACCTTCGCCGGCCAGGGCACGGTGCGGGGCATCGCCCTGGCCGCCGACGCCGTCTCCGGGGTGACGGCGGCCAAGGACGGGACCACGCACCGCTTCGACTCGGCCAAGGTGGCGCGTCGTGCCGTCGTGCGCGGCGGTGGCTCCTCGGGCTACGTCCTCGACGGATGGGGCGGCATCACGCCCTTCGGGGGCGCGCCGGCCGTCACCGGCGGTCCCTCGTGGAACGGCTGGGACATCGCCCGCGACATCGCCCTGCTGTCTGGCGGCAGCTCGGGCTACGTGCTCGACGGCTATGGCGGCCTCCATCCCTTCGGCGGGGCGGCCCGGATCAGCGGCTCCCCGTACTTCGCCGGAAACGACATCGCCCGCACCTTGGTGCTGCGCCCCGGCGGGACGTCGGGGTACATCCTCGACGGCTACGGCGGGGTGCACGCCTTCGGCGGGGCGCCGGCCATCTCGGGCACGCCGTACTGGAACGGCTGGGACATCGCCCGCCACATCGCCTTCCGTTCCGACGGCACGTCGGGCTACGTGCTCGATGGCTACGGCGGCATCCACGCCTTCGGGGGCGCGCCCGACATCACCGGCGCCCCGTACTTCGCCGGCAACGACGTGGCTCGCGCCATCGTCCTGCGCACCGACTCGTCGGGCTACGTCCTCGACGCCGTCGGCGGGGTGCACGCCTTCGGTGGTGCGCCGTCGGTCACCACCGGCCCCTACTGGTCGGGCTGGCAGCCGGCCCGTGACCTCGTGCTCGTGGCCGGCTCGCCCACGACCGGCCTCATCCTCGATGCCTACGGCGGGCTCAGCCCGGTCGCCTTCACCTGACATCGGCGGGGGCAGGGTCCCCCGCCCGGCTGGGTCGTTCCGGTTGAATGGTCCCCATGAGTCAGCTCGATGTTGCCGTCGAATTCGCCACCAATCCTGAGCCCCGTTGCGCCTGCGTGCTCCTCCTCGACGTCTCCGGGTCGATGTCCGGCGCCCCTGTCGCCGCCCTCAACGAGGGGTTGGCCGCCTTTGCTGCCGACCTCGGCACCGACGTCCTCGCCCGCCAGCGCGTCGAGGTCGCCATCGTCACCTTCGGGGGCAACGGCGTCGAGGTGGCACAGGACTTTCTCACCGCCGGCCAGTTCGAGCCCCGCCGCCTCGAAGCCGGTGGCGGCACCCCGATGGGCGCCGCCATCACCCAGGCCCTCGAGATGGTCGAGGCCCGCAAGGGCGACTACCGCGCCAACGGCGTTCCCTACTACCGGCCCTGGGTCTTCCTCATCACCGACGGCGAGCCGACCGACGACTGGAAGGATGCCGCTCGCCAGGTCCACACCGCCGAGGAGGCCAATGGCTTGGCCTTCTTCGCGGTCGGCGTGCAGGGGGCCAACCTCGACGTGCTCGGTCAGATCGCCGTGCGCCCCGCCCTGCGCCTCGACGGCCTCAAGTTCGTCGAGCTGTTCGTCTGGCTGTCGCAGAGCCAGCGTCGCGTCTCGAGCTCGAAGCCCGGCGACCAGACCGCCCTTCCCGCGGTCGATGGCTGGGCGTCGGTCTGACGTCGAGCGGGTCGTGACGGCCAGCGCGGTCGGCACCAACTGGCGGGTCGTCGCCGCCTCGGTCGAGGGCACCAGTCACGCGGGCACCGACCTCGGCTGTCAGGACGCCCACGCCGTGGCCACCCTCGACGGCGGCCTGGTGATCGCCGTCGCCGACGGGGCCGGGAGCGCGCCGCGGGCCGGCGAAGGCGCTGGCGTCGCAGTGGCCGCCGCCATCGGTCACGCCATGGCCAACGCCGCGGCCCATGACGACGACCCGGCGGGGCTGGCCACCGGCTGCGTCGATGCCGCCCGCTTCGCCCTCGAGGAGCAGGCGGCCGACGACGACCTCGGCGAGCTGGCCACGACGCTTCTGGTGGTCGTGGCGCTCGGAAGCCGGCTCGGGATGGCCCAGGTCGGCGACGGCGCGGTCATCGTCGACACCGGCGTGGGTCTGCAGGTGGTGGGCGCGGTCGAGCGGGGCGAGTACCTGAACGAGACGACGTTTCTCACGTCGTCGGCCTGGGCCAATGAGCGGCGCGTCGATCGCGTCGACGGCTCCCTCGAGGGCGTCGCCGTCATGAGCGACGGCCTGCAGCTGCTGGCTCTCGACCTGGCGGCCATGGAGGCCCATGTCCCGTTCTTCGAGCCCCTGTGGGCCTTCGCCCGCGCCGAGGGCTCGACCTCGGCCGAGTTGGCCGCCTTCCTCGCCTCCGAGCGGGTTTGCGCACGCACCGACGACGACAAGACGTTGGTGCTGGCTGTGGTCTCTCCCGACCCGTGACCACCACCGCCACCGATCTCCGGCTGGGCCGGCGCCTCGGTGCCGGGGGAGAGGCCGAGGTCTTCGAGATGCCGGGTCGCCGCGGCCTGGCCTACAAGCGCTACCTCCAGCCGAGCAAGGACCGCCTGCCCAAGCTCCGGCTCATGATCGACCACCCGCCCACTGAGGTGGCCGGCCACCGGGACCACCTGTCGATGGCGTGGCCCGCCGAGATCGTCACCGACGGCGGGGGCCGGGTGGCCGGGTTCGTCATGCCCATCGTCGACCTGGCGGCGTCCGTGCCGGTCTTCCAGGTCTACAACCCGCAGAGCCGGCGGGCCGTGGCCCCCGCCTTCACCTGGCGCTACCTGTTGCGCACGGCCCGAAACCTGGCCGCCATCGTCGACGCCCTCCATCGCTCCGGCTACGTCATCGGCGACGTCAACGAGAGCAACTTCCTGGTGACCCGCAACGCGTTGGTGGTCCTCGTCGACTGCGACTCTCTGCAGGTGACCGATCCGGCGGACGGGACGGTCCACCCCTGTCCGGTGGCCAAGCCCGAGTTCACTGCCCCCGAGTTCCAGAGCGGCGTGCCGTCCGCTCGCCGGCGCACGGTCGAGAGCGACGACTTCTCTCTCGCCGTCCTCATCCACCTCCTGCTGCTCGAGGGGGTGCACCCGTTCGCCGGCATCTGGAAGGGACGGGGTGACCCGCCCGACCTCGGGGGACGCATCGCCATCGGGTCGTCGGCCCGGCGCCACTGGTCGCGGGTCGTGCCCCCGCCTGCCGCCCTGTCTCGCCGGGTCCTGCCCCGCCAGCTCAGGCTGATGGTGGGCGCCGCCTTCGGCTCGGGCCTCCACCACCCCTCGGCCCGTCCGACGGCCCGGATGTGGGTCGATGCCCTCGACCGAGCCGAGGCCGACCTCCGAACGTGCGGCCGGAGTCCCCATCACGTCTTCTCCTCGTCGCGTCGGCGTTGCCCCTGGTGCGCCCGCATCGACCTCGGCCTGCCCGACCCCTTCCCCGGCCCCACCGGCCAGAGCGACGTGGCTCGCCGCCCGCCGCCGCCTTGGAAGGTCTGGCCGCTCCGGGTCCGTCGGCGAGGGCGGGCCTGGGCCGCCTCGGTCGGGCGAGCGAGTGTCGCCGGCGCTCGCCGCCTCCGCCACGTGGCCCGCTCGCCCCTCGGGCCGTCCGAACCGCGGGTCCGCCCAGAGTGGAGGGCGCCCGTTCGGCCGATCGCGATGGCCGTCGTGGCCGGGTCGGTGGCCAGCCTCGTCCCCGCCCTGACCCTCACGGCCCTGGTCGCCGTCACGGCATGGTGCCGGTCGTGGCGATCGGCCGGGCGACGGTTGGGTGGCGTGGCCATTGCGACCGCAGTCGGGTTGTGCGCCCTCTGGTCGCTCGGGGCCGACGGGCTCACCGG
>JAUTXA010000248.1 GCA_030838265.1 Actinomycetota bacterium
CGTGATGTAGGTGAGCTCGAGGATGGCCGCCTCGCTGAGGTGCGAGCGAAGGGCGTCGAACACGCCGTCGGCGACTCGGCCACCGTCGTAGACGAGCGCGTCGGTGTAGGCGAGGACGGCCCGCTCGGCCGGGCTGAACACCTCAGAGGTCTGCCAGTGGGGGATGGCCTCGATCTTGGCCTCGTCCATCCCGAGCGCCCGGCACGACTTGCAGTGCTGGGAGAACACGAACTGGCTGGCCCGCGCCCAACCCACGCGCGTCTGGCCCAGCTCGCGCAGCTCCGGATCGATCTCTCGCTCGGGGTTGCGGTACAGCGCGAAGCCGCTGACGCAGTGGCGCATGATCTCCGGGCTCGCCGCGAACACCGTCCACCAGTCGCCGGTGGTGCCGGTGGGCGTGCCCGGCTCCGCGACCGGGTCGCGGTCGCCGAACATGAGGTCGTACATGGCCAGCGTGACCTTGTCGGTCACCTCAGCGCGCGGAACCTGACGGAGACGAGGCACGGACCCGAACCTATCTGTGTTCGGGGTTCTCGAAGTCGTAGCGGCAGCCGGCGTCCCAGCCGGCCCGCTGGTTGCCGTGGGCGGGGATGCCGCCCTTGTCCTTCAGCATCCGCGCGAGGTGGAGCAGGTTCCACGTCATGAAGGTGGTGTTGCGGTTGGTGAAGTCGTTCTCCGGGCCGCCAGAGCCGGGGTCGAGGTAGGACGGGCCGGGTCCGGCCTCTCCGATCCAGCCCGCGTCGGCCTGCGGCGGGATGACGTAGCCCAGGTGCTGCAACGAGTAGAGGATGTTCATCGCGCAGTGCTTGATGCCATCCTCGTTCCCGGTGATCAGGCAGCCGCCGACTCGCCCGTAGTAGGCCCACTGCCCGGCCTCGTTGAGCTCGCTCGAGTTGCCGTAGAGCCGCTCGATCACCCGGTTGCACACGGACGACTTCTCGCCGAGCCAGATGGGCGTGCAGATGACGAGGATGTCCGAGGCCATCACCTGCTCTTGGATCGCCGGCCACTCGTCAGTCGGCCACCCGTGCTCGGTCATTTCGGGGTAGACGCCGGTGGCGATGTCGCGGTCGACAGCCCGGATGAGATCGACGGTCACCCCGTTGCGGCGCATGATCTCCATCGAGATCTCCGCCAGGCCCTCGGTGTTCGAGACCTCCGGCGATCGCTTCAGCGTGCAGCTGATGAACAGGGCGCGCAGGTCGCTGAAGTCCCACGTGCTGTCCTCGCACAGCTTCGCCTGCTGCTCCGTGAGCTCGGTCATGGCTGCTCCTCGCTGGTGCGTGCCTGGCACGCTGCGGTCCTCGGAACTGTCTACGCCACGCCCCGGCCGTTGGTAGGTTCGCGGCCGGGATCGAGCACCTCCCGGTCACCTACCGCATGCGCCGACGCGCTGAGAGAGGCCTCTCCGATGCAGATCACCGCCGCCGTCCTCCGCGCCGCCGACGGCCCCTACGCGCTCGAGCAGGTCGACCTGGCCGAGCCGCTGGCCGACGAGGTGCTGGTCCGCATCGTCGCCGCCGGGATGTGCCACACCGACGTGCTGCCCCGCGGTGAGGTCACGTTCTCGCCGCCGCCGATCATCACCGGCCACGAGGGGGCCGGTGTGGTGGAGGCCGTGGGCGCCGATGTCACGGGCATCGCAGTGGGCGACCACGTGGTGCTGTCGTTCGACTCCTGCGGCACGTGCGAGGCGTGCGCGGCCGGGAACCCCGCCCACTGCGAGACGTTCCTCATGCGCAACCTGCTCGGCCGTCGCCTCGACTTCACGACGGGCGTCACCGACGCCGCGGGGGCCGAGGTGGCCTCACGCTGGTTCGGCCAGTCGTCGTTCGCCACCCACGCCATGGCCACCGCCCGCAACGTCGTGGTCGTCGACAAGGAGCTGCCGCTCGAGAAGCTCGGCCCGCTGGGCTGCGGCATCCAGACCGGCGCCGGCTCCGTGCTCGTCGCCCTCGACGTGCAACCGGGCAAGACCATCGTGGTGTTCGGCGCCGGTGCCGTCGGGCTCGCCGCGATCATGGCCGCCAAGGTCGCCGACGCGGCGACGATCATCGCGGTCGACCTCCACCAGCATCGCCTCGACCTCGCGCTCGAGCTGGGCGCCACCCACGCCATCGACGGCAGCGGCGACGACGTCGTCGCCCAGATCCACGCCCTCACCGGCGGCGGCGCCCACTACGCCATCGACACCACCGGGGTGCCTGCGGTCATGACGAACGCGCTGGCCGGCCTGCGCCTCGGTGGCGTGGCGGGCTTCGTCGGCATCCAGGTCGGCGACCTCGTGCTCGACGGCGCCGCGCTCATCGGCAAGACGGCCATCGGGATCCTCGAGGGCAACACCGACCCGCACACGTTCATCCCCCGCATGCTCGAGCTCTGGCAGGCCGGGCAGTTCCCGTTCGACCGCCTCATCGAGGAGTTCCCCCTCGCCGAGATCAACGAGGCCGAGCAGGCGTCCCTGTCCGGCCGAGTCATCAAGCCCGTCCTCCGCCCGTAGCCCAACGTCTGTGGGTCAAAGCGTTCGCTATGCGGACGTAAGCGGGCACAGACGTTGATTGGTCAGCCGGCGCGGGCTCGGAGGGCGGCCTGGGTGGTGGCGTCGGCGGGGAAGAAGGCCTCGATGCACAGCTCGGCGACGGTGATGTCGAGGGCGGTGCCGAAGGTGGCGAGCGTGCTGAAGAACGACAGCTCGACGTCGCCGGGCCCGACGAATCGCATCGGCAGGAACAGCATCGTCGCCGGGTCGG
>JAUTXA010000264.1 GCA_030838265.1 Actinomycetota bacterium
ACTGATGAAGTCGGCGTAGCCCGGGCAGTCGAGGATGTTGATCTTGTGACCCTCGAACTCAAAGGGGGCGAGGGCGAGCGAGATCGAGATCCGGCGCTTGATCTCCTCGGGCTCGGTGTCGGTGACGGTGCTCCCGTCCTCGACCCGGCCCTGGCGGGTGATCGCCCCGGCACAGAACAGCAGAGATTCGGCCAACGTGGTCTTGCCTGAGCCTCCGTGGCCGACCAGCGCAACGTTGCGGATCTTGGCGGGAGGAAAGCTCTTCACGGGGGCGCCTCGCTGTCGGTGATCGGGGTTGGTCGCTCAAGACTAACGAGGCTCGGTGGTACCTTGGAGGGCGAAACGTCACCTCCCAGGAGCGCCGCACCTTCATGTTCGACGGACGCTGGCGGAAGGGCGTGGAGACTGGGGTCAACCCAGTTGCCTCCGCCATCCGCCGCACCGGCCTCACGGCCGATCACCTCACCGCCACCGGGCTGATCATCGCGGTCGTCGACGCGGTCGCCATCGCCACTGGCCACCTCTTCCTCGGCTTCGTCCTGCTTGTCCTGGCCGCCGTGCCTGACCTGCTCGACGGCGCGGTGGCCAAGCTGTCGGGGACAGCGTCACCGCGAGGTGCGTTCTTCGACTCGGTCTCGGACCGCATCACCGACTCGCTGGTGCTGGGCGCCATCGCTTGGTACCTGGTCGAGGCCCGCGGCGGACACGCCGCCATCCTCCCGCTGGCCGTGCTCGGCACGTCGTCGCTGATCTCATACCAACGGGCCAAGGCCGAGTCGCTCGGCTACGTGGCCAAGGGCGGCCTCATGGAGCGGGCCGAGCGCATCATCGCCCTCTGCCTCGCCCTCGTCTTCAGCGCCCTGATGATCCCTGTGCTGTGGGTGATGCTCGTGCTCACCTCGATCACCGCCGTCCAGCGCTTCGCCAAGGTGTGGCGCCAGGCCAGTGCCCCCCGGCCGGCCAAGGAAGACAGTCGCTGGCGGGTCTGGCGAGAGTCCAGCCTGCTGCGCACTGGGGTCGAGCGCGACCGGCGCCGGTCGCCCAGCCGCGAGCGCTGGAGCGCTCGTCGCCGTGAGGCGATGGCCGGCCGTTCGTGGCGGCGCCACGACGGCACCCGCCGTCCCTGAGCCAGACCGACCGAGATGCTCGACGGGCTGCGAGCGAAGGCACCCTTCCACGCCTACCGCGCCGCGTCGACGGTCGCCCGCGCTCTGCCCGCGCCGGCCGCGGCGGGGCTGGCCACCGGCCTGGGTGCGGTGTTCGCCCGCACCATGAAGGGTCGGCGACGCGTCGTCGAGCGCAACCTGCAGCGGGTGCGGGGCCAGACCCTCAGCCCGACCGAGCTGCGCCAGGGCGTGGCCGAGGCCTTCCACTCCTATGCCTTGTACTGGATGGAGTCCTTCCGCCTTCCCGACCTCTCAGCCGACGAGCTCGACGCCCGCATGACCTATGACGGCTACCCGCGCATCGTCGAGGCAGTCGCCACCGGCCGCGGTGTGATCGTGGCCCTGCCCCACCTTGGCGGATGGGACTTCGGCGGGGCCTGGCTGGCCTCGCAGGGCTACCCGGCGACGGTTGTCGTCGAGGCCCTCGATCCGCCTGAGCTCTTCGAGTGGTTCGCCGACTTCCGCCGGTCGCTCGGTCTCACCATCGTCCCCCACGGGCGAGACGCCGGCACCGCGGTGCTGCGCACCCTGCGCGCCGGAGGGGTGGTTGGCCTCGTCTCTGACCGCGACCTCGAGGGCAACGGCGTCGAGGTCGAGTTCTTCGGCGAGAAGACCACGTTGCCCGGCGGCCCCGCCACCCTCGCCCTTCGGACGGGTGCCGTGCTGCTGCCCGCCGCCGTCTACTTCGAAGGCCGCGACCACCACCGGGGGATGGTGCTGCCCGCCATCGACACCACCAAGACAGGCAAGCTGCGCGACGACGTGCAGCGCGTCACCCAGGATCTGGCCTACGCCCTCGAAGACCTCATCCGCCGGGCTCCCGAGCAGTGGCACCTCATGCAGCCCAACTGGCCCAGCGACCGCGTCTAAGGGCGCAGCGGCCACCACGCTTACCCCATGGCGCGACCCGCCCCCGGTTCTCTGTCGCGTTCTCTTGCTGACGTCATGACAACGCGACAGAGAAGCAGTCCCCGATCGCGTTCGGCAACGTCAGGGCCGGGGAAGGCAGCCTGCGACCCCCTTAAGGGACGGTGCAGCGAGAGGGCGTGGACGGAGCTGAGGATTCTGCTCGGCCGCGGCGCACTTTGATCAACAGCATCGCGTGATCGTCAGAGCTGACATTGCCATCGGCTCCGGCACCGAACCCGCTCGGGACCGAGCCCTGGCGTGGCGATGAGGTGGTCGTCGTGCTGGCGGCGGCCACCGGCGCCAAGTCGACTCGGCGAAGGCCCGCTTGCGATCTGGTTCCATCGGCGTGGCACATGACGAGGACGGTCGATTTTCCGCTCGAACTGAGGCCATTGACGGCCCATATCACGTAGCCGCCGTCGGCCAGAGTGGGCGCCGGTCGGTTCTCGCGCCAGTGTTGCCACGCCAGATTGCCGAGAGTCACCAGCGGGAGAAGGGGAAGCACGACGAGGCGCAGTTTGGCGGCCGTCTTGGGTCGGGCGCGTTGCAGGCGGAAGAAGCCGTAGACGATGGCTCCGCACACCGCGAACACGGCAAGAAGCCAAGGGGCGACGTATCCGTATCCGGTCACGATGAAGAGGGCCATCCCGCCGCCGACGAGCATGAAGATCATGACCGCCAGAGCCCACAGCAGGCGCTTCGAGTGGGCCTCCACCGGCCTGGAATGGGCGCCGCGCTCGACCTCGGCCTCGGCGGCGCGGTCCAGCCAGCCGAATGGACCCCAGTCCTTGACCCCCACGGGTGGAACGGTACCGGCTTGAGCGTCGAGGGTCCCAGGCTGCGAGACTGAGGGCATGGCTGGGGGGCAGTCGTTGCCGACGGGTTCGGTCACCTTCGTCTTCACCGACATCCAGGGGTCGACCAAGCTCGTGCAGGAGCTGGGGCCCGAGCGGTGGACGGGCGTCCTGCACACCCACTACGCCCTTCTGCGCGACGCGTGGACGGGCCACGGCGGCATCGAGATGGGCACGGAGGGCGACGCCTTCTTCGTCGTGTTCGCCGACGCCGCCGACGCCGTCGCCGCTTGCCTCGAGGGCCAGCTCGCCCTCGCCGGACACGACTGGGAAGACGCGCCCGTCAAGGTGCGGATTGGGATGCACACCGGCGAGGCCTCGGTCGTGGGCCAGGACTACATCGGCCTGGCCGTACACGAGGCGGCCCGGGTCGGCGCGTCGGCTCACGGCGGCCAGGTGATCGTCTCGCAGGCGACGGTCGAGGCAGTGGGCGACCGGCTGCCCTCCGATGGCTCATGGCGCGATCTCGGCCGCCATGCCCTGAAGGACATCAACGGTGGGCGGTCGCTCTTCCAGCTCGTTCACCCGGGGCTCGAACCCGCCTTCCCTCCGCCGCGGACCCTCAGTGCGGTCGAGCACAACGTCCCGACCCCGCCGACGCCGCTGGTGGGTCGGGCCGACGAGCTGCGGGAGGCCACCACCCTGCTTCTCGACGAGGCCCGTCTGGTGACGCTCACCGGCCCGGGCGGAATCGGGAAGACCCGACTCGTCCTCGAGGTGGCGTACACGTTGCTGGCCTACCAACCCGGTGGCGTGTGGTTCGTTCCGGTGGCGGGGGTGAACGAGGCGAGCGGGCTGCTCCCCGCCATCGCTGCCGTGCTGCACGTCCGGGAGCAGGCGGGCGCCGACCTCACGGCCGCCCTCCAGAGGCGGCTGCGGGGATCTCGCGCCCTGCTCGTGCTCGACAACCTCGAGCAGGTGCTCGACGGCGTCGACGTGGTCGCCGACCTTCTGGCTGCCCTGCCCGACCTGCGCGTCCTCACCACCAGCCGCGAGCGGCTGCGACTACGAGGTGAGCGCGTCATCGCCGTGCCCCCCTTGTCGACCGGCGACAAGGGGGATGGGGGAGACGAGGCCGCCCTGCTCTTCTCCCAACGGGCCAAGGCAGTCGGCGAACCAGTGGGTGTCGACGACGGCGCGTCGGTCGAGCGCATCGTGGTGGCCCTGGCCGGTGTGCCTCTCGCCATCGAGCTGGCCGCGGCCCGCCTTCCCGACGTCGGTCTCGGCGGCCTGGTGAAGGCCACCGACTCTCTCCTTGACGTCCTCACCGAGGGCGAGCGGGATCTTCCCGTTCGTCAGCAGACGCTGCGGGCCGCCCTGACCTGGAGCCACGACCTGCTCAACGTCGAAGAGCGGCGCGTCTTCGCTCGACTGGCGGTCTTCGCCGGTGGCATCCCGTCCGAGGCTGTCGACGCGGTCTGCGGCGAGGGAAGCCGGCCCGCCGTTGTCGAGCTGGCGGCCAAGAGCCTGGTGCACCTCGACGGCGAGCGGCTCTCGATGCTCGAGCCCATCCGTCAGTTCGCGGCCGAGCACCTCGATGCCATCGGCGAGAGTCAGGAACGCGGCGTCGCCCATGCCGCCTGGTTCCGAGACCTGGCCGAAGACGCCGACCCCGCCCTGCTCGGGCCCACCCAAGGCGAGTGGCTCCATCGCCTCGCCGACCTCCACGACAACTTCGACGCCGCCCTGCGCCACGGGGCCGGAAGGCCCGAGCTCGAGCTTCGTCTCGCCGCCGCCCTGGCCCGCTACTGGTATGTCCGGGGCCACTGGAGCGAGGGACGCGCCGCTTTGGCTCGCGCTCTCAAAGGGACGGGCGACCCGGGCACCCGGGCCAACGCCCTCGTCGGGGCCGGTGCATTGGCGATCGCTCAAGGTGATCTCGACGCCGCCGACTCCTTGCTCACCGAGGCGCGCAGCGATGCGGCCACCGCGGGCGATGCCCTGACCGGCGCCAAGGCCGCCAACGGACGGGCCGAGGTGGCGCGATTGCGAGGCGACCTCGACCAAGCCGGCACCTTGTTGGACGAGGCCGAAGCCTCAGCCGGTGATGACGTCGCTCTGGCCGCGTCGATCCGTATCAACCAGGGACTGGTTGCGTTGGGCGCTGGCGATCTTGAGGGCGCTGCCACTGCCCTCGATGACGCCATCACCCGCTACACCAAGATGGGAAACGCCCGCGGGGCCGGTCTGGCCACCGTGAATCGAGGGAGGATCGCCCACCTCCTCGGTGACAAGGAAGGCGCCGAGACCCGCTACCGGCTCGCACTCGAAGAGCTGAATCGTTTGGGCGAGCAAGCGGGTTTGGCCGCCGCTCTCGAGAACCTCGGCGTCCTCCTCGACGACGCCGACGAGGTCGACGATCGCATGCCTCCGATCCTCGAGCAACACCTGCGGGTCCGGCGCGACCTGGGCGACGAGCCCGGTGAGGCGAGGGCCTTGTTCCAGCTCGGAAAGCTCGAGTTCGACCTCGACCACTTTGAGTCCGCCATCGAGTGGTTCGATGAGGCCAAGGCGATCGTCGCCCGACAGGGCAACGAGGCGATTCTGGCGGGTGTGGAGTCGTTGCGGTCTCGGTGCCTGGCCGCGACGGGACGGCCTGCTGAGGCAGTGGAGGCCGCGGCGGCGTCGGCTCTGAGCTTTGCCGCAGCGGGCAACGTCGACGCGGCCGGAACGATGCGATCGCTGGCCGACCGCTATCGCGAAGAAGCGGCCGGTGCCGGAGCACCGACCGCCTCCTCGTAATCGGTCGATCAGGTGAGGCTCAGGTCAGGCTCAGGTCAGGCCGCCGCCGCCGCCCTCGAAGCCGGCCTGATGGATATCGGCCTCGCCGGTCCACGTGTTGCCCTCGATGGTGAAGTCGCCGTCGGCAATGACGTTGCTGGACGTGGCGTTGCTCATACGAACGCCGTCGGCCGTCGTGTCGAAACGAACATTGGCCCAGAGCTTCGACCGGCCGTTGGGTGCGCCGGGGCCAACGATCTTCACCGTGCCAATGGCCAAGGCGCCCGGCGCGCTGAAGTTGTAGGGACCCTCGACCTTGAAGAAATAGGTCTGGGCGCCTTCGGTGATCGTGCCGTGAAACACGAGGTTGTACGGCGGCTCGATCACTGACCCCACCACGGACCCGGCGACGGAGCAGGCCGGATCACAGCCGGTGGTCTTGGCGTGGGCCGGCGGCAGCATGGCCAGGCCGGCGGCGAGCAGGACGGCGGCCATCAAGGCCACGAAGTTGCGAAGTCTCATTGCATCCCCCAGGAGAGTTCTTGACGGGAAGCCCCCGCCGCCACGGACAGTAACGGCCAGGCCGTGGCGCGCAAAGTTCATTGAGGGTGAAATCGGGCACACGAGACACCGCTCGCCGCCTGGGGTGGCCACCGCCTAGCCTTCGTAGGTGCGCGTCGGCCTCGTCTGCCCCTACAGCCTGAGCCTGCCGGGGGGCGTGCAGGGCCAGGTCCTGGGCCTGGCCCGGGCCTTGCGCAACCTGGGCCACAACGTGCGTGTCCTGGCCCCCTGCGACGGCCCGCCGCCCGACTCCGGGGTGACACCACTCGGCAACTCCATCCCCCTCGCGTCCAATGGCTCGGTGGCGCCCATCGCCCCCGACGCGGCCAACGCTCTGCGGACCATCGCCGCCTTGAGGGACGAGGCCTTCGACATCGTGCACCTGCACGAGCCCATGGTCCCGGGCCCGACCATGACCGCCCTGCTCTTCGCTGACGAGCCTCTGGTCGGCACCTTTCACCGCGCCGGCGCTAGCTCGGCCTACGACAAGCTGCGTCCGGTCGTGAGGTCCTTCGGGCGCCGGTTGTCGCTGCGCTGCGCCGTCTCCGAAGACGCCCGAGCGACGGCTCACGACGCCCTCGGCGGCGACTATGAGCTGGTGTTCAACGGCATCGAGACCGACCGCTTCACCAAGGCCACCGCGTGGCCGACCGACGGGCCCACCGTGTTCTTCATCGGACGGCACGAGCACCGGAAGGGACTCGGCGTGCTCCTCGAGGCCATGGCGTCGCTTCCCAAGGACCTGCACCTCTGGGTGGCCGGCGACGGTCCTCAGACGGCCGAGCTCCAGGCCACGGTCAAGGGTGACCAGCGCATCGAGTGGCTGGGCCGGATATCCGACGACGAGGTGGCCCGCCGCCTCAAGGGCGCTGACGTCTTCTGCGCCCCGTCCCTGCACGGCGAGTCGTTCGGCGTCGTGCTCCTCGAGGCCATGGCCGCCCAGACGGCGATCGTGGCCAGCGACCTTCCCGGCTATCGCAACGTGGCCCGGCCCGACTCCGACGCCCTTCTCGTGCCCCCGGGTGACAGCGTCGCTCTCGCCGTCGCCCTGCGCCGCGTGCTCGACGACCGCCGCCTCGGGGCCGATCTGGTCCGGGCCGGCGAGGTCAGGGCCGAGGAGTTCTCGATGGATCGTCTGGCCGAGCGCTACGAGCAGCTCTACGGCAGCCTCCTCGCCACCCGAGCCTGACGACCCGAGTTCGGACGCGACGAGAGGCCCCACTGGGGAGGGGCCTCTCGTCGGTACAATCCGGCGCCCGCGCTAGGGCGTTGAGAGCTTCAGTCGCGCACAGCCGGAGATGCCATCCACCGGCGCATGCCGATGGCGAGCAGGGCGAACACCAGGCCGAGGATGGCCAGGGTGGGCGTGCCACCAGTGGCCGGGTGCGTCGGGCCGGTGCCACCGACCGGGACGGCGTAGTCCGAGGCCGACAGGACCGAGCCGACGGTGACGGCCGCTCCCTGGGACAGAGCGGAGACGCCTTGGTCGAGGGTGGTGTTCAAGGTGTTCATGGCCGAGGCCAGGGTGGGAACCGTCCCGCCCGCAGTCGTGATGGCGTCGCCGATGCCGGCTTGGCCCTGCACGGTCCGCACGATGTCGCCGAGGATGGCAGGCGGCGTCACGTTGGCGGTGAGGACGGTGATGCCGGCCCGGGAGCGGTTGTAGCCGTTGTCGGCCGTGACCGTCTTGGTGATCGGGTCGAACATGCTGATCTTCACCAGGTTGGCCAGGCCGGGGTCGACCGAGCTCAGGGCCTGGCCGATGATCCCGTTCACGGCGTTCAGGGTGTTCGACAGGTCCTGGGCGGTGGTCAGCAGGTTGACGCCGGGGACGGTGACGCCGCCGAGCGAGATGCCGCCGACCGAAGCGGTCACGGTCGCCGCCGAGTCCGCCAGCTTCTCCACTGCCTTGGTCGAGATGGTGACGTCAGCCCCGTCGAGCTTGAGCAGGCTCAGGTTGTCGAGAGCGCTGAGGCTGCCGGTCAGCAGGTTGTCGAGCACTCCTCGCACGGCGTCCAGCGCTGCGTTCAGCGTGTCGGTGGCGGTCGGAGCAGTGACGCCCAGCGGGCTGAGCAGGCCGTCGAGGGTCGCACTGAGCGTGCTCCCGACAGGGTTGGCGCCGTCGCCCGCCGAGATGGCGTTCTGCACATCGGTGATGGCGGTGTCGAGCGTGGACTGCACCTCGGCGACCGTCGAGCCGTCGGGCACAAGCCCACCGGGGACGGTGGCGCTGAGCGTGTCGAGCAGGTCGCTCACCGACTGCACGGGCAGGTCGGCCAGGCTGAGGCCCAGGCCGTTGAGGAGGGCGCCGAGGTCGAGCACCGAGACGGCACCGATCTTGACCGTCCGGGTGGCTGACGAGGCGTCGCCCGCTGCCGCGGTGCCGAGCTTGGACGACACGGACGCCGCGCTCACCAGACCGCCGGCCAGCGACAGGTTGGCGAGGGAGACGTCAACAGCGGAGTGGGCGCCGTTGGTGAGATCGGCGGTGAGGGCAGCGGGGGAGAGATTGCCCGTCACGATCTCGGGGTGTCCGAGGGCTGTGCTCAGATCGACAGCCGAGCCGTTGGCCGAGGCCTGGCCGCCGGGCTGACGAGCCTCGAGCGGAGGCGCGGGCACGGCGTTGTTGAGAGCGGGGAGCACGCCCGACCCGAGGCTGAGGGCGGTGAGGTTGCTGTAGGCCTCAGGGTTGGCGGTGACCTGCTTGTCGATCGTCGACCGCGCCGCATCGGCGATGGCGGTGAGGCTCAGCAGGTTGGTCGAGCCTCCCAGCCGGACGCCAAGCACCGTGGTCGACGCCTGGCCGGTGCCGATGCCGTTGCTGGCTGCGGTCGCCGGGCCGGCGGCGAGCACCGAGAGCAGGCTGAGAGTGGTGGCGGCCGCAATGGCCTTGAGCTTGAACATGGGCATCTCCCCAGGAGTCGATCAATCCTTCTTGGGCAGATTGCCTGCGAAGGTCCCCCGACGCCATGGCCCGATCGAGTCATTTCCCTATGGCCCAATCGGACTAGTCACTGATGCACGGCGCCCCCGGAGACGGGCCCTACACTTCGAACCATGATCCCGCTGATCGTCGTCGGCATCCTCGTCGTCGTCGCCCTCTTCGTGATGTTGTCCTACAACGGCCTGGTTCGGCTGAGAAACCGCATCGAGAACGCCTGGTCCCAGATCGATGTGCAGCTCCAGCGCCGCTACGACTTGATCCCCAACCTCGTCGAGACGGTGAAGGGCTATGCGGCCCACGAGAAGGGCGTCTTCGAGGCCGTGACCGAAGCCAGGGCCAACGCCATCAACGCCAAGGGCGTCGCCCAGCAGGCCCAAGCCGAGAACGCCATCACCGGCGCCCTCAAGTCGCTCTTCGCCGTGTCGGAGGCCTACCCCGAGCTCAAGGCCAACCAGAACTTCCTCGCCCTGCAGGAGGAGCTCACTGGCACCGAAGGCCGCATCGCCTACGCCCGGCAGTTCTACAACGACACCGTTCAGTCCTACAACACGAAGCTCCAGAGCTTCCCGAGCAACGTCATCGCCAACAGCTTCGGGTTCAAGACCCGGGAGTACTTCGAGTCTGACGACACCTCCCGCGGCCCGGTGCAGGTGAAGTTCTAAGACTTCACGTTGTTCGAACAGATCACCTCCAACAAACGCCGGTCGGCGCTGCTCGTCGCGTGCTTCGTCGTGCTCGTCATGGTGGCGGCGTGGGCCTTCAACCTGCTCATTGGCTACGGATGGGCGGGGCTTGTCATCGCCTTCGTGTTCGCCCTCGGCAGCTCGGCCTTCGCCTACTGGAAGTCCGACGCCGTGGCGCTGGCCATGAGCCACGCTAAGCCGGCCGACGAGCAGCAGTACGCCCGCCTGCACAACGTGGTCGAGGGCCTGTGCATCGCCGCTGGGCTTCCGAAGCCGCGGCTCTACGTCATCGAGGACGCCGCGCCCAACGCCTTCGCCACCGGACGCGATCCGAAGCACGCCGCGGTCGCGGTCACGACCGGCCTGCTCGAGAAGATGAACCGGGTCGAGCTCGAAGGCGTGCTGGCCCATGAGCTGAGCCACGTGAAGAACTACGACATCCTCGTCTCGACGCTGGCCGTCACCTTGGTCGGGGTCATCGCCTTGATGAGCGAATGGGGCCTGCGGTTCTTGTGGTGGGGGGGTCCCCGTCACGACAACGACCGCAACGAGGGCGGCGGCGGTGCCGGGCTGATCCTCGCTGGCCTCGGCTTCGTTCTGCTGATCCTCACGCCCATCGTGGCTCGCCTCATGCAGTTCGCCATCAGCCGCCGTCGGGAATCGCTGGCCGACGTCAGCGGCGTGGCCCTCACCCGATATCCTCCAGGGCTGATCTCGGCCCTCGAGAAGCTCAAGGACGACACGACGGTCGTCCACTCGGCCTCGAACGCCACTGCCCACCTTTGGATCGAGGCCCCCCAGGCCAGAGAGAAGTCGGAGGGCAAGATGGCCTGGCTCGGGCGCCTCTTCGATACCCATCCTCCCCTCGACGAGCGCATCG
>JAUTXA010000269.1 GCA_030838265.1 Actinomycetota bacterium
AGGGGAAGCGTGCGGATGCCCTCGAGATCGGGGGAGGGCAACCCCCCGTCGCGGTACAGGGTGACGGGAAGGCCGGCCTGACGCAGGGCAATGGCCGTCGCCTCGGCCCCCTCGCCCGTCACGCCGACGTCTCGCGGGATGCGGGCCCGCAGCTCGGCCACCAATTCACCGGCCTGGGACGGGCCGGAACTGTGCAGCACGTGAGCGGCGCGCGCCGCCAGATGAGGCGGAGGCTCGCCGTCGCCGAGGATCACGAGGACGTCCACGGCGATGACGCTAGCGCTGGGCGATCAGTGCGACGGGCCCTTGGAGCGAACGGCGTGGGTGGCGTCGTCGACGGTCTTCAGGAGCGGATAGCCATCGATGGCGGGTCCGCCGTTGGGGTGGATCTCGAAGTGGAGGTGCGGACCGGTCGACTCTCCAGTGCTGCCGACCGCGCCGAGCACGTCGCCCGCGGCCACGACCTGACCCGAGTGCAGGTTCGGGGCGAAGGCCGAGAGGTGGGCGTAGTAGTAGCGAGCGCCGCTCGCCCCGACCAACCAGATGCTGTTGCCGCCGTAGAGGTCGCTGCCCACCTGCAGGAGCACCCCTCGCTCGCACGCCAACAGCGGCGTGCCGATGGGCGCGGCGATGTCGATGCCCTGGTGTGTGTGCTCGTGGTCGGTACCGACGGCGCGCGGCTCACCGAAGAAGCCCGAGAACGCGTGGGGATCAGCCACCGGGAACACGAAGCCTCCGATGGCGATGACGCTGCCGGCCTGCAGCATCTTGTACTCGAGGGTCTTCTGGTCCCACACCTGCACGGCACTGTCGTTGCTCGAACGGGCGCCCTCGAGTGCGGCCTTGGCCAGGTCGAGCTTGTCGCTCAGCTTGAGCAGATCGTTGCCCAGCGCCTTACGGGCCTCCTGGTAGGCCTTGGCGGCGCGGGCGTCACCCCTGTTCAGCGACACGATGAATCCCTTGCGCCGGTCGTAGTTGGTGAGCGACGTCGCCGACATCACGGCCAGCTGCTCGAGATTTCCGCCGTTGGTGTAGGCGGCGAGGGCTCGGCGCTTCAGCCGGGCATGGGTCTCCTGCAGCAGCCGCACCGCCCGGGCCTGCTTGGCCTGGAGGTCAACCACCTTGGCCTCGAGGTCATCGACCTCGGACTGCTGCTGCGCCACCAAGGCGGCGGCCGCGGCGCGGGCCTGCGAGGCGGTGGCCAAACCCCGCCGGGCCTGGGCCAGCCGACTTCCGAGGACCTTGGTCACCAGGATGTCGGAGGCGCTCGGCGTGAACGGGGCGTCGGCCGGCGGAACTGCGACTGGGTCTTGGGGGACGGGCGGCGGCCGATCGCCGTCACCGTCGGTGCCGGGGGGCTGGTTCGACGGGGGAGTGGTCGTGGTGGTGGTCGACCCCGGCGTCGTGGGCACCGTGACGGGGGCGGCCGTCGTCGAGGTGGTCGAGGACGATGTCGTCGATGTGGTCGTGTCCGCTCCGGCGACAGCAGGCAGAGCCAGTGCCGCGCCGGTCAGCGCCACGAAGAAGGTAAGGAGTCGCCGCCGCATGTGCCCGCACCATTTTTACCAGTCCGCATCGCGCCAACGGAACACTCCGGGCGCATTGTGACGAATGCGGCTTGTGTCAGGCGGGCGGGTCGAGCGGCGAGGGCCGGCCCAGCATCCCGAGCTGGGAGATGTCACGGGGAAACAGCAGGCTCATCGTCCAGTCGGTGACGATTCTGACCTTGCGCCCGACGCCCGGCGTCATGAGCAGGTGGTAGCTCCGTCCCATCCACCAAGCCAGGAATCCGGTGAACGTGAACCGACGCACCTGGGCCGTCCCTTGCCACTTGCCCAGCGTGACGGCCAGCCCTCTGGTCTTGTAGGTGAAGGGCCCAGCCGAGCCGACGCCGAGGTCAGCGGCCACGTTCCTGCCCGCTCTCGATCCCTGGCGCATGGCGTGCTGGGCCGTCGCCGGGCAGATCCCGCCCGTCGGGTCGGGGACGGCCGCCACATCGCCCACGGCGTAGACGTCAGCCAGCCCGCTCGCTCGCAGATGGTGGTCGACGATGATGCGGCCTCGCTCGTCGAGCGGGAACCCGAGATCCTTGGCGATGGGGGCGGGGCGCTGGCCCGCCGTCCACACGATTGTCCCCGATGAGTACGGCGCCACCCGCCCGTCCGAGAGGACGACCTTGCCGCCTTCCGCGCTCTGCAGCTGGCAGCCCAGGTGCACCTCGACGCTTCGCTTGCGCAGCACCTTCTCGGTGTAGCGGGCCAGCCGGTGATCGAGTCCGGGTAGAAGCGAGTCGGTGGCCTCGACGAGGACCCATCGCATGTCGTCTCGCCGCACTCGCCATTGGGCCCGCAGCGCATCGCGAGCCAGAGACTCGAGCTCGGCCAGGGCCTCGACACCCGCATAGCCGCCGCCCACGAAGGTGAAGGTCAGCAGCTGGCGGCGGGTGGCGAGATCGTCGGTGGCGTCGGCTGCCTCGAGCTGGTGGAGCACCCGGTTCCGCAGCCAGATCGCATCGGCCAGGGTCTTGAAGCCGACCGCGTGGTCGAGCAGGCCGGGGATGGGCCGGGTGGTAGGGACGGATCCCGGACTGAAGACGAGCGACCGGTAGGCGATCTCGTGGCGGTCGCCGTTCAGATCGCTCACCACCACCCGGCGGGCTTCGAGGTCGAGTTCGGTGACCTCGCCGGCCAGGACGTGGGTGCGCTTGAGGATCTCGCGGAGCGGGATCACGGCGTGGCGAGGCTCGATGGTCCCCGACGCCGCTTCGGGGAGCAGCGGTGAGAAGAGGAAGAAGTTCTCGGGGGCAATGAGCAGGACGCGCTCGGAGCGCGTGGCCAGTGCCTTCTCGAGCGCCCGCGCCGCGAACACACCACCGAAGCCGCCCCCGACGACGACGACCTCGTACCAGCTGCTCACTCGGGACGGTCCGTAGGCGGCTGACGGAAGAGGGCGTGGTACTCGTCGTTGGGCAGCTGGCCGGTCGCCATGGCCATGCGGTTGGTGAAGTTGTACATCGACGCGATCTCGACCACGTCCCACACCTCTTCGTCGGTGAGCCCGAACTCACGGAGGTCATCGAGGTCACCAGGATCAACGTCGAGCGGGCTCTTCGTCACCTTCACGGCCAGATCGAGGATGGCGAGGGTGCGAGGCTCGAGGCCGGCCCGGCGGTAGTCGAGGGTGATGCGGTCGGCCTCGA
>JAUTXA010000272.1 GCA_030838265.1 Actinomycetota bacterium
TCCCACGGTCGCCCCCTTCCCTGGTACGGCGCTGCGCACGGACGACCACCAACCGATGGGAAGGAGCACACCGTGGCTGTCGTGACGATGAAGCAACTGCTGGAAGCCGGGGTCCACTTCGGTCACCAGACCCGGCGCTGGAACCCCAAGATGAAGCGGTTCATCTTCGGCGAGCGCAACGGCATCTACATCATCGATCTCAACCAGACGCTGGCCCGGATCGACACCGCCTACTCCTTCGTCCGTGACCTGGTCGCCGACGGCGGGACGATCCTGTTCATCGGGACCAAGAAGCAGACCCAGGACCCGATCGCCAACTACGCCGACAAGTGCGGCATGCCGTACATCAACGAGCGCTGGCTGGGCGGCATGCTCACCAACTTCTCCACCATCAGCGGCCGGGTGAAGAAGATGACCGAGTACGAGCGCATGAAGGCAGCGGGCGACTTCGAGGCCATGCTCAAGAAGGAAGCCCTGATCCTCAGCCGCGAGCTCGAGAAGCTTCAGCGCAACCTGGGCGGCATCCGCCTCATGTCGAAGCTTCCCGACGCGGTGTTCATCATCGACACCAAGAAGGAGCACATCGGCGTCACCGAGGCCAACAAGCTCGGCCTGCCGATCGTCGCCGTGGTCGATACCAACTGCGACCCCGACGTCATCCAGTACGTCATCCCCGGCAACGACGATGCCATCCGCTCCGGCAACCTCATGTGCCGGGTCATCGCCGACGCCGTCGAGGAGGGCCGCTTCATCGCATCGCGCCGGGCCGGCGCCAGCGCCGCGGTGCAGGCCGGGCCCACCGACCGCAGCGCAGACGAAGAGGCGCGCGTCGCCCAGCAGCAGTCCGAAGCCCGCCGGGCGGCCGCCCTCCAGGCCCAGGAGCGCGAGGCGCGCATGGCCGAGCAGACCCGCCGCAACCGGCCCGACGAAGCCGCCAGTGAGGCTCCGGCCGCCGCGCCCACCGAGGCCCCCGCTGAGGCCCCTGCTACTGAGGTCGTGACCGAGGCCCCGGCTGAAGCCCCTGCTGAGGCTGTGACCGCGGCCGTGACCGAGGCTCCGGCTGACGAGACCCCCGTTTCCGAAGGAGAGCAGCAGTAGCGATGGCCGATTTCAGCGCGCAGGACGTCAAGCGTCTTCGGGACCTCACCGGTGCCGGGATGATGGATGCCAAGAAGGCCCTCGTCGAGACCGACGGTGACTTCGACGCCGCCAGCAAGTGGCTGCGCGAGAAGGGCCTCGGCAAGGCGGCGGAGCGGGCCGGGCGCGAGAACACCGAGGGCGCGGTGGCCCTGGCCACCAACGACCAGGTGGCCGCACTGGTCGAGCTCAAGTGCGAGACCGACTTCGTGGCCATGTCAGCCGACTTCGTGAACCTGGCCAACGACATCGCCGCGCTCGTGGTCGACAAGGGCGAGGACGCGGCCAAGGAGAAGGCCGACGTCATCGACGACCTCAAGCTCTCGCTCAAGGAGAACATCGAGCTCGGCCGGGTCATCCGCTTCGAGGCCGGCGCCGGCAACGTGCTCGACACCTACCTCCACATCCAGGGCGACCGGGGCAAGAACGGCGTGCTCGTCGAGCTGGCCAACGGCACCAAGGAGCTGGCCCACGACATCGCCGTGCACATCGCCTTCGCCCGTCCCGCCTACGTGACGCGCGACGAGGTCCCGGCCGAGGCGGTGGCCGAGGAGCGCCAGGCCATCGAGGCCGAGACGCGCAACGAGGGCAAGCCCGAGGCCGCCTGGCCCAAGATCGTCGAAGGCAAGCTCAACGGCTGGTTCAAGCGCATCCCCGGCGGTGTGCTCGTCGAGCAGCCCTTCGCCCGAGACAACAAGCAGACCATCGCCCAGCTCCTCGGCGACGCGACCGTCGTCCGCTTCGCCCAGATCGAGATCGGCTCGTAGGGCCAGCGTGACGGCAGGGGACACCCCCAAGCCGCGCTGGAGCCGTGTCGTCCTGAAGCTCTCGGGCGAGGCCTTCGCCAGCACGGCGTCCGACGAGACCATCGATGCGGCCGTGGTCCGCCGCATCGCCGCCGAGATCGCCGAGGCGCGCGTCGAGCTCGGCGTCGAGATCGCGGTCGTCGTCGGTGGCGGCAACATCTGGCGGGGCGCGGTCGGTGCTGGCGCGGGGATGGACAAGGCCAACGCCGACTACATGGGGATGCTGGCCACCGTCATCAATGGCCTGGCCCTGCAGGACGCCCTCGAGCGCGAGGGTCAGCCCACGCGGGTGCTGAGCGCCATCCAGATGGCCGAGATCGCCGAGCCCTACATCCGGCGCCGGGCCACCCGCCACCTCGAGAAGGGCCGCGTCGTCGTGTTTGCCGCCGGCATGGGCAACCCCTTCTTCACCACCGATACCCCAGCCGCCCTCCGGGCCGTCGAAATCGAGGCGGACGTCCTGCTCAAGGGCACCCATGGCGGCGTCGACGGCGTCTACTCGGCCGATCCGCGCAAGGACTCCGGTGCCAAGCGCTACGAGAACCTCACGTTCATGGACGTGGTCAACCAAGATCTGCGGGTCATGGACCTCACCGCCATCACCTTCTGCAAGGACCACGACCTCCCGGTTCTGGTCTTCGACGTGATGACGCCCGGCAACATCCGACGCGCCCTGCTCGGCGAGCCGATAGGTACGCTGATCTCGTGACTGATGACACCCTGGTCGGGGCCGCCATCGACGACTGCCGCGACCACATGGCCAAGGCGATCACCCACACCCAGGCCGAGTTTGGCGCCGTGCGCACCGGTCGGGCCACCCCCGCCCTCGTCGAGAAGCTGCGCGTCGAGTACTACGGCAGCGAGGTTCCCCTCCAGCAGCTGGCCGGCTTCCAGGTTCCCGAGGCCCGCCTGCTCGTGATCACGCCTTACGACAAGAGCTCGTTGAAGGCCATCGAGCGAGCGATCGAGAAGTCCGACCTCGGCATCAACCCTTCGAACGACGGCACAGTCATCCGCCTCACCTTCCCGCAGCTCACTGAGGAGCGGCGCAAGGATCTGGTGAAGGTTGTCCACCAGCGGGCCGAGGACGGGCGCATCGCGGTGCGCAACGCTCGCCGGGCCGCCCGCAAGGATCTCGAGGCGCTCGAGAAGGACGGCGACATCTCTTCTGACGAGCTCGAGCGAGCCGAGAAGGAGCTCGACAAGATCACCCACGACTACGTGGCCGAGATCGACCGCATGGTGCAGCACAAGGAGCAAGAGCTGCTCGAAGTCTGACGGCGTCCGACGGCCAGGGAGGTTCCCCAGTGGACCACGACGAGAACGACGAGCAGGAGCTGGCACCGCCGAGACCGGCTGAGGGTGTCCGCATCATTGGCGCCGAGGAGGCCGCCGCGGCCATCGAGGCCGGCCAGGTCGCGCCCCGCCGCCCGGAGGACGCGCCGAAGTTTGGCGACGTGCCCGAGGCCCCGGCTGGACCCCGGCCCGCTCATCGCTTCCCCCTGCCGGAGTCGGTCGACCCGGCCGAGGCCGCGCCCCGTCCGCCGGTGGCCCGACCCCGCGCCGGCGACAACTTCGGCTCCGGCGACCGCTACAACACGGGACCGACATCGGGCTCGACCCCGGAGCTGCCGCATTGGAGCGAGCCGCCTACCGGAGAGGTGCCCCAGATCCTGCCTGACGGCGGCGAGGCCGAAAGCGAGGAGGACCTCGGGGCCTGGTCGGCTTTGGCCCGTCCCCGCTGGCGCGACCAGTCCTCCGACTGGGACGACGCCGACTTCGCCGAGGGCGAGCTGGCCGACGACGAGCTGCGGGTGGGCGCCCTCGACCCCAACCGCTCGGCTCACTCCGACCTGTTCTCGTTCGACGAGCCCTTCGAACCCGAGGCCGTCGAGCCCACTCGTGGCGTGGCGACCGCGTCGGTGAGCTCGCGCCCGCGCCGACCCGAACCCGACGCCGGCGGGCGGGGTGGCAGCGGCGGCCCTGACGGCGGCCGCGACGTGAACCTGGCCGCGGCCACCGGGATCGGCATCGCGGTGGTGGCCCTCATCTTGTTCAAGGCGGGACCAGCGTGGGCGCTGCTCATCGCCATCGCCGTGGTGACCCTCGCCGCCGTCGAGGTCTACGACGTGCTGCGCCGGGCCGGCTACAAGCCGGCCACGCTGCTCGGCCTCACCGCCACGGTGTCGATCATGATCGCGGCCTACAACAAGGGCGAGGCGGCCATCCCGCTGGTCGTGGCCCTCGTGGTCGTTACCAGCTTCCTCTGGTACCTGTTCGGGGTCGAGACGGCGCGGCCGACGATCAACATCCTTGCCACCCTCGGCGGCTTCTTGTGGGTCGGCTTCCTCGGCTCGTTCGCGGCACTGCTGCTGAGCCCTGACCGCTTCCCCCATCGTCACGGCGTGGCCTTCCTGCTGGCTGCCGTCATCGCCACGACGGCCAACGACGTCGGCGCCTTCGTCTTCGGCCGCCAGCTCGGCCGTCGGGCCATGGCGCCGGCGGTGAGCCCGAACAAGACCTGGGAGGGCTTCGTCGGGGGCCTGCTCACGTCGGTGTTCGTGACCACCATCGTGATCGGCGTGGTTCCCGGGATGGATCCGTGGAACTGGAAGCGAGCCTTCCTCCTCGGCCTCGTCGTCAGCCTGGTCGCTCCGCTCGGCGACCTGGCCGAGTCGATGGTGAAGCGCGACATCGGTGTCAAGGACATGGGCAGCCTCCTGCCCGGCCACGGCGGGGTCCTCGACCGCTTCGACGCCATGCTCTTCGTCCTGCCCGCCACCTACTTCCTCGTCAAGCTGCTGTTCAAGGGGTGACCAGCGTCAGCCTGGTCGGCTCCACCGGGTCGATCGGCACGCAGGCCGCCGAGGTGGTACAGGCCGAGGGCGATCGCTACGACGTGGTGGCCATCGGGGCCAACCGATCGATCGAGCACCTGGCGGCACAGGCGCGGGAGCTCCGTCCCGAGGTCGTGGCCCTCGAGGACAACGAGGGGGCCGTCGCCCTCAAGGAGTTGCTGCCTCCCGGCATCGAGGTCGTCGCCGGGCCCGGATCTCTGGCCGCCATCGCCACCGAAGCCGACGTGATCGTCAACGGCGTGGTCGGCTTCGCCGGCCTGCCGGTCACCCTGGCCGCCCTCGAAGCCGGTCGCCGGCTCGCCCTCGCCAACAAGGAGTCCCTGATCGCGGGCGGACCAGTGGTGCAGCGGGCCCGCGCCACGGCGGGGGCCGAGATCATCCCCGTCGACTCCGAGCACTGCGCCGTCCATCAATGCCTCCGGTCGTCTGGTCCGGCGGGCACGGCCGCGGTGGCCCGGCTCGTCATCACCGCCAGCGGTGGGCCCTTCCGAGGCCGCTCGCGCTCCGCCCTGGCCGAGGTCACGGTCGACGAGGCTCTCGCCCATCCGACCTGGTCGATGGGCCCCAAGATCACCATCGACTCCTCCACCCTGATGAACAAAGGGCTCGAGGTCATCGAGGCGCACGAGCTGTTCGGCATCGGCTACGACGACATCGACGTCGTGGTGCACCCCCAGTCGGTCGTCCACTCGATGGTCGAGTTCAACGACGGGGCCACGGTCGCCCAGCTCTCGCTGCCCGACATGCGCCTTCCGATCGGGTACGCCCTGGCCTACCCCGACCGCTCGGGCGTGGCCTTCGGCGCCATCGACTGGAAGGCGCTCGGTCGCCTCGACTTCGAGCCCCCCGACCTCGAGGCCTTTCCCTGCCTCTCGCTGGCCTACGAGGCGGGCCGGCGGGGTGAGCTGGCGCCGGCCTGGCTGAACGCGGCCAACGAAATCGCGGTGGCCGCGTTCCTGAAGGGTGTCATCCCGTGGTTGGCTGTCTCTGAGGTCATAGAGGCCGTGCTCGATGCCGAGCCGGGAGGCAAAGCCGACAGCGTCGAGGCCGTGCTGGCGGCCGATCACCAGGCTCGGGAGCGGGCCCGCACGATCGTGGAACGGAGAATGCAGGGATGACGAGCACGCTCGAGGAGCCCACGGCTGAGCCTGGGCCCGACGAGGAGGCAGCCGAGCGGCGCCAGGCCTTCTTCCGGCTGCTGATGATCGTGGCCGCCGGCGTGGTGGCCTCGGCCGCGACCGGTGTGCGCAAGACGGTGGCCGTCATCTTCGCGGTGATCGACATGAACATCCTCCACGAGCTTGGGCACTTCGCCACCGCCA
>JAUTXA010000276.1 GCA_030838265.1 Actinomycetota bacterium
CGCCTCGCCCGAGCTGTCGTCGCGGTCGGCCTCGTCCAGCAGACGGAGGTGCTCGAGGTGGGCGTAGGTCTCGGACTCTGCCATCGAACCCCACCGCTCCTTGCGGAACAACTCGTGGGAGAAGTCGGTGACGGTGGCCGGCCCGAGGGCGGCCGAGATCTCGCGGATCTTGACCAGCCGCTTCTCGTGGTGGGCCTTGATGGCGTCGACCCGCCCGACCAAGTCGGTGAACGGCAGGCCGTGGGCGGGTAGCACCGTCTTCACGCCGTCGAGCGCCGCCACCCGATCGAGGGACGAGAAGAAGCCGGCGAGGGGATCGGGTCCGGCGCCGAGGCCCGAGATGTGCGGCGTGATGGTGGGCAGCACGTGGTCGCCCGACAGCAGGGTGCCGGACTCCGGGTCGTGCAGGCAGAGGTGGTCGAGGGTGTGGCCGGGGGTGTGCACCGCGAACCACTCCCGTCCCGCCAGCTTGAGGACGTCGCCGTGCTTCACCCGGACGGTCGGGGTGGGGGCCACGAACGCGCCTCCCATGCCGGCCTTCATCAGCCGCCACTGCAGTCGGCGCTTCAGGGGCGGCTTGAACGGCGTGCCGCCCCACGGGGTCTCACCCCGGAACGGGTTGCTGGTGGCCAGGTGGTCGGGATCGACGTCGTGGATCTCGACGTCGGCATCGTCGCCGGCATCGCCATGGCTGTGCGGCATCCACCAGGTGCGGAAGGCGGAGTGCGTGACGAAATCGGCGCCGGACTCCTTGGCCACGCGCCCCGCCGTCCCGAAGTGGTCGGGGTGGGAGTGGGTGACGATCACGGTGTGGATGTCGCTGATCGACAGGTCGGCCTGCTTCAGCCTGTCCTTCAGGGCGGTCCAGGTGTTGGGGCCGGGGAGGCCGGCGTCGACCAGCGCCGCGCCCCGCTCGTCGATCAGGGCGTAGCTGTTCACGTGGCCGAGACCCGGCATCTGGATGGGCAACTGCATGCGCAGCACCCCGGGCGCCGCCTCGGTGACCTCGGTCGACGCCTCTTCTTGCTCCTGCTTGCGCGGGTACTCCATCGGCGGCCACGATACTTGACCAAGCGGTCAAGAAAAGTGGTCACGCCGAAAAGGGAGACGGGCTAATGCGCCTGAGCATGCAGGTCGGATACGCCGGCGGCATCAAGGAGGCTGTCGAGCAGGTCGTCGCCTTGGAGAAGGCCGGCATGGACCTGGTGTGGGTGGCCGAGGCCTACGGCATCGACGCCGTCAGCGTCATGGGCTACATCGCGGCCAAGACCGAGCGCATCGAGATCGCCTCGGGCATCCTGCCCCTCTACTCCCGGACCCCGACCCTGATAGCCATGACGGCGGCCGGCATCGACATCCTCTCCGGCGGACGGGCCGTCCTCGGCCTCGGCGCGTCGGGCCCACAGGTCATCGAGGGATGGCACGGCGTCCCCTACGACAAGCCCCTCGGACGGACCCGGGAGATCATCGACATCTGCCGCCAGGTCTGGCGCCGGGAGAAGATCGACCACGAGGGCCCGTCCTACGTGATCCCGCTGCCCGCCGACCAGGGGACGGGCTTGGGCAAGCCGCTCAAGATGATCACCCACCCGGTGCGCGACCGCATCCCCATCTACGTGGCGTCGATCGGCCCCAAGAACGTGGCCATGACGGCCGAGCTGGCTGAGGGCTGGCTGCCGATCTTCTACATCCCCGAAAAGGCCAAGGACGTGTGGGGTGCATCGCTCGATGCCGGTCTGGCCAAGCGGTCGCCCGACCTCGGCCCGCTCGAGATCAGCGCCGGCGGCATCGTGGCCATCGGCGAAGGCCTCGAGGGCCTGCGCGACATGGTGCGCCCGATGGTCGCCCTCTACGTCGGGGGGATGGGCGCCCGCGGCAAGAACTTCTACAACGACCTGACCAAGCGCTACGGCTTCGAGAAGGAGGCCGAGCTCATCCAGGACCTGTACCTCGACGGGAAGAAGGACGAAGCGGCGGCCGCCGTCCCCCAGGAGATGCTCGAGGCCATGACGATCGTCGGGCCCGAGAGCTACGTGCAGGAGCGCTTGGCCGCCTACGAGGAGGCCGGTGTCACCCTGCTCACGGTCACGCCGGTCGGAGGCGACCCGATCAAGACGGTGGAGCTGCTGAAGGAGTGGACGTCGTAGGCGCCTCCGACGGCGGCTGCGGCGGCTGGAAGATGTGCTCGCGGTAGTAGCGCAGCTCGGCGACTGACTCCCTGATGTCGTCCATGGCCCGGTGACCGGCGGCCTTCTTGGGGGCATTGGCCAACGCTTCGGGGTACCAGCGACGGCAGAGCTCCTTCACCGTGGACACGTCGATCGAGCGGTAGTGGAGGTACTCCTCGATCTCGGGGAGGTGGACGGCGAGGAAGCGCCGATCGGTGCCAATGGAGTTGCCGCACAGCGGGACGGTGCGGGCCTGGGGAGCGTGCTCCTTGATGAAGGCCAGGGTCTGGGCCCCGGCGTCGGCCAGGCTCAGGGTCGACGCCTTGATGGCGGTGAGCAGACCCGACTTGGTGTGCATCTTGACGACGACGTCGTCCATCTCGTTGAGGGCGGCGTCGTCGGCGAGGACGACGAGGTCGGGCCCCTCGGCCACGATCTCGAGGGAGTCATCGGTGATGAGGGTGGCGATCTCGACGATGACGTGACGGCTGGGATCGAGGCCGGTCATCTCCAGGTCCATCCATGCGAGCACCTGACGAGGCTAGAGGGCGCGGTCGAGGGCGTCGGCCACGGCCCGGACGCGGCGCCGGCTGAGGCGGGCCGACCCGCGACGCAGGACCTGCGGGAGGTCGTCGGCCGAGCACCAACGGACGCCGTCGGTGATCGGCCGCCTGAACCTGGGCTGGGTGAGCTCGGCGTTGTGGATGACGACGAGCGGCGTGACGGTGCGGCCGTGCCCGAGCGTGCGGTCGAGAGCATCGGCCTGGTGGTGAGCCTGGTCGACGACGTGGTCGATGGGCTTGCCGTTGTGACGCGGTCGCAGCCGTCCGAGGCCTGACCCGAGCCGGCCCCGCAGGGTGACGCGGCCGGCGAAGCGCTTGGTCTCGACCGTGAACACGCCGGTGGGTCCCACCACGATGTGGTCGAAGTTGGCCCGGTCCATGCCCGGGATGCGGCGGTCGTGCAGGGCGATGAAGCCGCGCCCCTCCAGTCCCTCGAGGATGGCCGCCGTCGCCCTCTCACCTGCCGCGCCGGCCGCCCACCGCCGCCGTCTGTGCGCCCGAGCCCGGACGATGGCCAGCAGGGCGACGATCGCCAGCCCGGTGATGACGGCGGCTCCGGTGAGGCCCACGCCTTGACGATACGGACGGAGTGAGACGGCGCCGCGGACCTAGGCTCGTAACCGTGCTGCCGATCCAAGTCGTCCGCCTCGACGACGACCTTCCGCTGCCCTCCTACGCCAAAGCGGGCGACGCCGGCGCCGACCTCATCGCGTCAGAAGACGTGACCCTGCCCCCCAACGGCGGACGGGCCGCGGTCGGGACGGGCATCGCCCTCGCCATCCCCGAGGGCTACGCCGGGTTCGTGCAACCCCGCAGCGGCCTGGCCCTGCGCAACGGTGTCACCTGCCTCAACACGCCGGGCCTGATCGACGCCGGCTATCGCAACGAGATCAAGGTGATCCTCGTCAACACCGATCCGTCCGAGGCCTATGAGGTGAAGCGGGGCGACCGCATCGCGCAGCTCGTCATCCAACGGGTCGAGTCCGCCGCCTTCGACGAGGTGAACGAGCTGCCGGCGTCCGACCGGGGCACCGGCGGGCTGGGCCA
>JAUTXA010000296.1 GCA_030838265.1 Actinomycetota bacterium
GGCGATGATCAGGACGACGACCATGAGCTCGATCAGGGTGAAACCCTTCTCGTCCTCATGACGCTGGCGCAGCATCTGCTTCAGCACGGGTGGATCTCCTTTGATGTCAATGGATGAGTGCGAGCCCCTTGGCCTGCCTGTTGGGCTCGCCTGCCATCGCAGGAGAGCTGTTCGAGGCAACCCGGCTGACCGTCTCCCCCCGCCGTTTCGAGGTTGGGTCCCGTGGCTTTGCGCCCCCGCCTTCCGACGGGTTTGCCCTTGTCAAGAACAACTAGCTCGCAGCACAGGTATCGGCAGCAGGCTCTGCAGATTTAGGACTATCTGCAGATAGCCCCCTATGGGGGGCCTGACATGGCCCGACCGGCGGTGGTCGGAGGCCCGCTCTGACCACCCCAGGCACGATCTGGCTGACGACAACCCGCCGGGTCTCGAGACGCGAAGACCCGAGTCGTCCGTTTCCGCCGCCCGGCGAGCGACGCAAGATTGGTGAAGAGTTGGGGAGTGCGGGGGGTCAGCCGACCTCGGCGACGCCCCGCATGTGGCGAGCAGCCAGGTCGGCGTACGCCGGCGGGTTCATCTTCACCCACATCTCGGCCGGGGATCCCGCGACCGGACGCTTCACGACGGCGGGGGAGCCGGCGACGAGAAAACCGGGAGGCACCTCGAAGTTGGAGGCGACCACCGAGTGGGCGGCCACGAGGGCTCCCGCGCCGATGCGAGCGCCGTCGAGCACCGTGCAGCCGTTGGCCACGAGGCAGCGCTCTTCGAGGACGGCGCCGTGCACCACGCACAGGTGGGCCACGGTGGCGCCGGCGCCGACGATCGTGGGCAGATCGGGCGGCCCGTGCAGGACCGAGCCGTCCTGCACGTTGGCGCCACTGCGGATCACGACGGGCGAGTAGTCGGCGCGAATGACCGCCCCGTACCAGACCGACGCTCCAGCCTCGACGGTCACGTCCCCGACCAGGGTGGCGGTGGGCGCCACAAACGCGTCGGGGTGCACTCGCGGTGACTTTCCTTCGAACGAGAAGAGCGGCATGAGCGTCGAGCGTATGCCGAGCCGCGCCGGTCAGCGGCGATCCGCGGGCCACACTGGTGCGGTGAGATCCGGCTGGGGCCGCATCGTGGCCGTGACCCTGACGCTCGCCGTCACCAGCACGGCCTGCGCTCGTCCTCGCGCCGCGTCTGGGCCGGTGAGCGTGGGCTCGGACATTACGACGGTGCCCGGCCGATCGACCACCACGGCCTCGACCGCGCCCGTCGGGTCGGGCGCTCGCCCCGCAGTCGGGGGGTCGGGCGCGGGCGCACGCGGAGGCGGCTCAGGGGGCGGCTCGAGCGGCAGCGGTGCCGGCACCTCAGCCTCGGCCGCCAACCCCGTGGCCACCCATGCCACGGGCGGTCCCGGCGACTTGGCCCAGGACCTGCTGCGGCCCCAACCCGCGCCCAAGGACATCCTCGAGCTCATCTTCCAGTCCGATGCTGCCCCTGACACCCGCGCCGTCGACCACGTGCGGAACACCCTCGCCTCGGTGAGTGGGAAGTCGGTGAGCACCCCACGGGTGGCCATCAACGGGGGCGCTCAGAACTGGACGGCTGGCCAGCTGCGCCAGCTGGCCGACGACGCCACCGCTCAGAAGCAGGGCGGCGGTCAAGCCGTCATCCATCTTCTCTACCTGCATGGCACCTACGGCGGCGACACGTCGGTATTGGGCATCACCGTCCGAGCCGATGTCGTTGCCGTCTTTCAGGATCAGGTGGTGAACTCCGAGTCGCCGGTGGCCAGCGCCGCCACCATCGAGGACGCCGTCACCATGCACGAGGTGGGCCATGTCCTCGGTCTGGTCGACCTCGTCTTGCACACCGGCCGGGCCGACCCCGACCACCCCGGCCACTCTCGGAACAAGGGCTCAGTCATGTACTGGGCCATCGACTCCGATCTCTTCAGCCAGGTCCTCAGCGGGCCGCCCCCGGTCGACTTCGACAACGCCGACCTCGCCGACCTCGCCGCCATCAGGCGGAGCTGACCCCGCCGGTCGCGGTCGGCCCTCCGGGGCCAGCTCGTCGGCCGCGGTCACGGCAAGGGTGATCACGAGGAGGAAGAGGAGCCCGCCCCCGAGCCCGTAGAGCTCGACGCCGGCGAACCCGCCGGCGACGGTGAGGAAGGGGCCGATCTTGACGGTGCGCTTGTGGAGGGGACGCTGCAGGGCTACGGCTTCGAAGATCTGGTAAGCGAGGAAGGCCGCAGCCACGAAGAGGCCACGGTGTGAGGTGGCGGCGGCCGACAGGACGATGATCGGCAGGGCACCGATGAAGGCGCCGAGGAGCGGGAGCACGTCCCACAGGGCGACCCACAACCCGAGGGGCGCGGCGCCGGGCACGCCTGCCGCCTTGGCCACGAGGTAGCCGAACACGCCGGCCGCCAGGGCCATGCCGATGGTGCCGCGCGCATACCCGAAGCCCCGGTGGTAGGTCGCAGCGGCGACCCGCTCGAGGCGAGCCCGACGCTCGTCGTCGCTGATGCGACCCAAGACGGTGGCCGCCATCCTCGGGCCCTCGAGCAGGTAGAAGATGGCCAGGATCCCGGTGGCCAGGAAGGCGATGCCCCGGGTGGCCGCCGAGCGCAGGGCATCGGCGGGCTTGCCCCCCTGGAGCCGTTGCGGGACCTCGTCGACGAACCGGGTCACCCGCTCCTCGAGGTGAAACTCGCGCGCCGCCTTCCCGAACCGGTGGGAGCGCTCGAGCTCGGCCGCCCGCCGGGGAGCGGCTCGCTTGAGGGCGGCTTCTTGACGCACGACGCCCTGCACGACGCTGTAGCCCACGAAACCGGTCGAGGCGAGGGTCAGGACCACGACCACGAGCACGGCGAGGCCGCGGGGCAGCTTGCGGGCGAAGGCAGCGACGAAGGGATGGAGGAGCCCGGCGATGGCCGCCGCGGCCAGGACCCAGCCGATCACACGCTGCGAGGCGAGGAGCAGCCGGATGACGGCCAGGGTGGCCCCGAACAGGGCCACGGCCATCACCGCCGACCGTGGGGTGACGCGCAGCCGCTCGATCGGTCTCGGGGCCGGCATCGCTCGGTACAGTACCGGCGTGTCCCCGCTCGCCGGAGACCCGGCGGCCCCCACCACCCAGGGCGAAGGCCCGAGCCCGCCGAGGCCTCGAATCGTCCACGACGTCGATCTCGACCCGCGGTCCGTGCTCTGGGTCATGATCGCCTTCACCGGCCTGCTGGCCATCACCGGTCTGGTGCGCTCGACGCCGCGCACCACGACGGCGCTGATCATCGCCCTCATCATCGCCTTGGCCCTCAACCCGGTGGTGGCCGCCGTGCAGCGCCAGGCCCACGTGCGTCGGTCGGTGGCCGTGTTCCTCGTGCTCACCGGCTTCTTCGTGAGCGTGGTCGCCACCATGATCCTTCTCATCCCGCCCGCCATCCACCAGGCCCACAACCTCCAGACCCAGCTGCCCGGCGTCATCAAGAACCTCGACGACCTGCCCCTCATCGGCCGTCGACTCGAGAAGACAAACGCCCCGGCCAAGATCGAGGCTGCGATCCGGGACCTCCCGCACCGGCTGGCCGGCGACACCACGCCGATCAAGCGAGCGGGCCGCTCGCTGGCCGACGGGCTGCTGGCCGCCTTCGTCACCATCCTCTGCGCCGTGACCTTGCTGCTCGACGGGGCCCGGCTGCTACGCGGCCTTCGCCGCCTGGTGCCGGTGCCGCGGCGCCAGCAGGTCGACGATGCCGCCGACGTGGCCTACCGGGTCGTCGGCCGCTACGTCGCCGGGTCGCTCCTGCTCGCCGTCGGTGGAGGCCTGGTGATACTCGTCGCCGGCTTGGCCCTGGGCGTCCCCCTCGCGCCGCTCGCGGCCGTGTGGGAGGCGATGTGGGAGATGGTCCCCCAGATCGGTGGTGGAGTCGGAGGCATCCCGTTCGTCTTGCTGGGCCTCACGCAGGGGGCCGGGGTGGGCGCCATCTGCCTCCTGGTCGTGATCCTCCACCTCCAATTGAAGAACCACGTCGTCGGACCCGTCGTCGTCGGTCAAGCGGTGAAGCTCTCGCCGACCGCGTCGATGGTGGCGGCCCTCGTGGGTGTGTCGGCCGCCGGGGTGGTGGGCGCCCTGGTCGCCATCCCCTTGGTCGGAGCCGTCAAGGCCATCTACCTCGAGCTCGGGCCCCGGACCTGATGGCGGGTCCCAGCCCATGGACGTGGATCGACCAGCAGCCCGACTTCGACCGTCTGTGCGCCGAGCTGGCGACGGTCGACGCCATCGCCCTCGATACCGAGTTCCACCGCGAGCGCACCTACTTCCCGCACGTGGCTTTGGTTCAGCTGGCGTGGGCGGGTGGGCTGGCGCTCGTTGATCCGCTCAAGGTGTCGCTCGAGCCCCTCGGCGCCGTGATCGCCACGGGCCCGGCCGTGGTGGCCCATGCCGCCGAGCAGGACTTCGAGGTCCTCGACCGGGCGTGTGGCGCGGTGCCAACTCGGCTCTTCGACACCCAGATCGCGGCCGCCTTCCTCGGCTTCTCCTCGGCGTCGCTGGCGACGCTGCTCGACAGCCTGCTGGGCGTTCGCCTGCCCAAGGGAGACCGGCTGACGAACTGGAACCGGCGGCCGCTCACCGACGACCAGCTGGCCTACGCCGCGTCGGACGTCGAGCACCTGATCGAGCTGCGTGACGTCATCGTGGCCCGGCTGGATGCCAGCGGCCGCCGGCAGTGGGCTGACGAGGAGTGCGACCGATTCCGCCTGCGCTGGCAGCGCCAGTCCGTCCCCGAGGAGGCCTGGTGGCGCCTCAAGGAGACACGCCGCCTCCGCGGCTCCTCCCGGGGCGTGGCCCAGGAGGTCGCTTCGTGGCGCGAGCACCAGGCCATGGCCCAGGACCTGCCGGCGCGATTCGTGCTGCCCGACATGGCCATCGCCGCCATCGCCCAGCGGCCGCCCAAGTCGCTCGGTGACCTTAACCATGTCCGCGCCCTTGAAGGCCGTCAGCCCAAGCCGGCCATGGCCAAGGCGATCATCGAGGCCGTCGAGCGAGGCCTGGCGCTGGGCGAGAGCGACCTCCACCTGCCCCCGGTCGACGACCTCGAGCGCGCCATGCGCCCGGCGGTGGCCTTGGTCGCGGCGTGGTTGGGCCAGCTGGGCAAGGACCTCGAGATCGACGCCACCACCCTCGCCACCAAGGCCGACGTGCAGGATCTGCTGAGTGGCTCGGGCCGCCTCACCCAGGGGTGGCGAGCTCAGTTGGTGGGTGAGCCGGTCAAGGAGCTCATCGCCGGGCGGGCCGCCCTGGCCTTCGACGGCGACGGCCGCTTGGTGCTCGAGACCCGCTCAGGTCTCCCCCTTGCCGAGCACGACGGCCGCTGAGCCCGCGACCGTCCCATCGAAGAGTCGGCCTTCACCCCGGCCGTCGCTCGCCACTTGGACAACGAGACGGCGGGCCGTGTCTGCTGCTGAGCCTTCGATCGCGATCGGTGCGTCGCCGTAGTTCAGAATGACCACCCGCTCGTCGTCGCCCGCGGCCCGGCGGTAGGCGAGGGTGTCGGGCCCGGCCTCGAGGGCCTGCCACGACCCGAGACGAAGGGCGGGTGAGGCGCGCCGCAGCGCGAGCAGCCGTCGGTAGAGGTGCAGGATCGACTGGGAGTCGGCGGCCAGGGTGGCGGCGTTGCGAGCATCGGGCTCGGGCGGCCACGGCAGCCAGGGGTCGCGGCCCGACCAGCCGTGGTCGGCATCGGCCGTCCAGGGGATCGGGGCGCGGCACCCATCGCGGCCGCCTGGGTCCACGACTCGTTCCGGCGGGATCACCGCGTCCTCGAGGCCGAACTCCTCACCCTGGAACAGGAATGGCGTCCCGCGCATCGTCAGGAGCAGGACGGCCGCGGCCCGGGCCCGGGCTTCGGACCCGCCGTAGCGGGTGCGGTGGCGGGGGTTGTCGTGATTCGAGAGGACCCATGTGGGCCAGGCCCCGATGGGGTCGAGCTCCTCGAAGGTCCGGTCGATCCGCTTCTTCCACGGGCCTGCTTCCCATGGGGCGTACAGGGGCGGGAAGTTGAAGGCCAGGTGAAGCTCGTCGCCCGCCCCGTAGTACTTGGCGACCTTCGCTGTCGACAGCAGGTAGACCTCGCCCACCATCATGCGGTCGCCCGGATAGCCGTCGAGCAGCCTCCGCAGGTCTCGCAGGATGCCGTGCGTCGACTCGTGGTCGTTCAGGGCCGAAGCCGGGATGCCCGCCAGCTCGTCGGGCCAGTCAGGGAGGGCGGGGTCCTTCCCCAACGCGTGGATGACATCCATGCGGAAGCCGTCAACGCCACGATCGAGCCAGAAGCGCAACACGCCGTGCATGGCCTCGACGACCTCGGGATTGGCCCAGTTCAGGTCGGGCTGCTCGGCGAGGAAGAGGCGGAGGTACCACTGCTCGGTGGCGGCATCCCACGTCCATGCCGGCTCATCGCTGAAGGCTGCTCGCCAGTTGTTGGGCGGCGTGGCCGGATCGCCGTCCCTCCAGACGTACCAGTCCCGCTTCGGCGCCTGGCGCGACGACCGGGCCTCGACGAACCACGGGTGCTGGTCGCTGGTGTGATTGGGGACCCAGTCGACGATGACCTTGATGGCGGCGGCGTGGGCCCGCTCGAGCAGGTCGTCGAAGTCGGCGAGCGTGCCGAACGTCGGGTCGATGTCGCAGTAGTCGGAGACGTCATAGCCGAAGTCGGCCATGGGCGACGGGTAGATGGGCGAGAGCCAGATGGCGTCGACGCCCAGCCAGGCCAGGTGGTCGAGGTGGTCGGCGATGCCCCGGAGGTCGCCGACGCCGTCGCCCCCGGTGTCGGCGAAGCTGCGGGGATAGATCTGGTAGATGACGGCCGATTTCCACCACGGTTCGGGCACGTCGGGGCGCTACGAGTCGGAGGGGGGGCGAAGGTCGACACGCAGGACGAGAAAGCCATCCTCGATCGCCGCCGTCGCATCGCCCAGCATGGCGAAGTCCTGGAAGTCGAGCTTGGCCTGCTCGATGAACAGCTTCCGCTCGGCGCCTTCGACCGGCGGCATCCCCCGGCCCTTCACCGCCTCGGCCCGGTCCCGGAAGCGCTGGATCATGGCGTCGGTGTCGAGCGTGTCGCCCATGGGGACCGACCCTAGTGGCCCCGCCCAAGGGGCCCGATGACCTGGTGCGGAACAGCCTCGGGAGGGCGATAGACTGACCTCGTCCGACTGGCATGTTGCACCGGGGGAGTAGCCCGTGAAAAAGGGACGGCATCGCCGATTTGAGGAAGCGCGTGCACTGAAGCGCGCCACCGAGGTGATCGTCGAACCCTGCGCCGAGTGCGGCGCCGAGCCGGGGGACGAGCATGCGTCCTGGTGTCTGGCGGCCGAGGACGACGAGTTCTCCGAGGACACCCTCGGCCTCGACTCGCCTGACCGCTAGCGGAGTCTGGGCGCGGGGTCGGCGGGGCTGATGCTGCGACGCCGCGATCCTGTCGCGTGGGCGTGGGTGACGATCACGATCTTGCTGGCCGCCTCGGTTCTGAACCTCGTGCTCAGCCATGACTCCGCCCCCGCGGCCGGTCCTCGCGCTCTCGCCGCCGCCGGGGCGGACCAGCCGCCCGCCAACATCACCTTGCCCCCGACGACCGGCAGCCCCAGGCCATCGACCTCGTCCTCGAGCTCGTCCGCCCCCGTGGCGCCCCGGGCCTTTCGGGGGCCGGCGGCTCCGACCAAGCCCCGGTACACGGCGACCGCCTTCCATGGTCTCGGCGCGTGGGTCGACGTCTTCGACTGGAGCACCCAGTACACCCATGGCGCACCGCCGTTCGGGCTGGCCGAGGTCGATCGCATGGCGGCCGAGGGCACCCAGACGATGTTCATCCAGGCAGCGCGGGCCGATGCGCCCGACCAGGCCATCCTCGAGGTCGGCCGCGTCCAGGCCCTGATCGCCCGGGCCCACCTACGAGGGATGCGCGTGGTCGTGTGGTACCTCCCGTCCTTCGAGGACGTCAACGCCGACCTGGCCCACCTGCTGGCCATCGCCCAGCTGCCGGCCGAGGCGATCGCCGTCGACATCGAGTCGACCAAGGTTCGCGACGCGGCCGAGCGCAGCCGGCGGCTGGTCACGCTGACCCAGGCCTTGCGCCGAGCTCTGCCCGGTCGACCGATCGCGGCCACGGTCCTTCCGCCCGTGGTGACAGACGTCATCAACACCGGCTACTGGCCCGGCTTCCCCTGGAAGGCGATCGCCTCCTCATACGACGCGTGGCAAGTCATGGACTACTGGACGTTGCGAACCAGGGGCTCCGGCTACCGCGACGCCTACCGCTACACGGCCGAGAACCTCGATCGCCTCAAAGCCAACCTCGGCGGCGGAGAATATGTGATGGACCCCATCGGCGGGATCGGCGACCAGACCACTATCGCTGACATCGCCGGCTTCCACCGGGCCGCGACCGAGCGGGGCGCGGTCGGCGGCAGCGTCTACGACTTCCGCACCACCGGCGCGAGCTTGTGGGCTGGGTTGCGGGCGTTCCGCCGCTGAGGGCGCTACCAGCCCACCGCCCGTAGGGCGCCCGCCACCTCGTCGGGCCGGGCCGCCTCGACTGGCATGCCGTCGACGGCTAGCCCGCCCGGCAGCTCGGGGTGTCGGGTGCGGTGGTGGCGATACGACAGGGGCCCGGCGACGAGGGCGCCGCCGCGGACGCGGAAACCGGGGATCGGATGGCCGGCGGCACGGAGGTGACGGACGGCCTCGACGACCACGTCGTGCTCGGTCGCCGTTGCCTCGTCGGCCACCAGCTCGAGGTCATCGCCCGAGAAGCCCTCTCCCACCCGGTCGAGGACGAGCAGGGCGGGCCCGTAGTTGCGCCGACGGGTGCCCGAGCGAGCCCGCTTCAGGTCGCGGGGCTGAGGCTTGACCCTGGGGATGGCGTTCAGGGACCGGTGCTCGAGGAAGCGTCGGGCCTGCGACCCGTTGGCCCGGATGTGGTGGAACAGGGCCGTGTCCCGATGCTTGAGGCGACCGACCTCGACAGCCGCGGCCGCGGCCCGGACCGATTCGAGAGCGGCGACCAGGACGCGGTTCTCAGGAGCGTCGTAGGCCCGGCCCGGTGAGGCGCAGACGAAGACCATGGGATCGCCGGCGTTGGCCGCTCGGGCCGACATGGTCTCGCCCCACTGGATGGGGCCTCGCACCTCGCCGTGGCAGCGCTCGGGGGCGATGGTGGTGGCGATGACGAGCGAGCGCATCATGCGGGGCACGGCGAAGAGCAGGGCATCGGCCTCGGGCGACGTGGCGTGCAGGGCGCTGGCCAGCAGGCGGGCCGCGCTCGGGCTGATGCCGAGCATGATCTCGGCCGCCTGGACGGCGTTGACGGGCCGCACGACCAGATCCCAGAGCTCGGGCGTGCCCACCGGGCCTAGGCGGGCAACTCGACGCCGAGGATGTCCTCGATGGCGCGCCGGGCCTCGGCCTGCTCGGCCGGATCGAAGATCCCCCGGAGGCTTTCGAAGAGGTCGAGGGCGCCTTCGTCGTCGACCCCTTCGAACTGGGGCAGGAAGTAGCCGTAGAAGACCTCGTAGAGAAGTCGCGAGTCGCTCGAGACGCGCTTGCTCCTCGTGACCGCGTAGCGCGCCGCGTCGAGATAGACGGCGGGCCCGAGCTCCTTCATCTTCCGGAGGGGGAGCAGGGCCTTGACGATCTCGCCCGGCCCGGTGAGCAGCTCGCGGTACGCATCGTCATCAGGAGCGGGGACCTCGATGAAGGCGAAGCGGCGCATGAGGGCAAAGGACATCTCGAAGAGCAGGTTCTTGTCGAAGACGTTCATGGTGGCGAGGATGCGCCAGATCGACGGCACCCGGATGGGGTCGGTGTCAGGGGGCACCTCGACACCGCTGGGGACGATCGACACCGGGATCGTCTTGCCCGAGCGCCGGAAGGGAAGCACCACCGCTTGGCCCGACAAGACGGTGAAGAGCTGACCGAAGGCGCGGTCGAAGTTGGCTCGATTCAGCTCGTCGATGACGAGCCAGCGGCCCTGCTCGATGGCCTCGATGAACATGCCGGGCCGGAAGATGAGCCCGTCGAGGGTGGGCTGCATCCCGCCGATGGTCTCGAACGTCGTCCAGTCGGTGGTGGCGGTCGTGGGCAGGAACCCGGTGCAGAGCATGGCGGCCTGAGCCGTCTCGGCCGCCAGATAGGCGAGCGTCGTCTTGCCCGTGCCCGGCGGGCCGGTGAGGACGACGTTCTTCCCCGAGTCGAGGGCCGCGATCAGCTGCTCGATCACGTAAGGCGGGAACTTCATCCCCGCGTGGTTGGCCGCCTTCTCCAACGACTCGACACTGAAGTCACTCACGGGGCGAGGGTAGAGCGTTTAGAGGAAGGCTCGCGCCGAGCTCAAGGCGAGATCGGCAAGAGGTCCCTCGGCGCGCAAGTTGGGGGCTTCGTCCCTCGCGATGCGCTGCACCGCAAGGCGGCACCACTCGCCCGCCGGCCCACTGACCGTGTCGGTAGCGTCGGCCGGACCGATCGACCAGGTGTCACCGTTGGGCCCGACGAGGTCGAAGCGGAGGGTCCGTCCCGCCGGCGGGGTGACGCCGACCACCCCATAGGCGTACGGAAGGGCGTTGATGCCGATCCAGGCCACATGCCGGAGCCGGTCGGTGTCGACCGCGGGCCGTCCCGTGGCCGAGTGGATGTCGAGTCCGTGGGCCCAGTGCTCCATGAGCCGAGCCGTGACGAAGGCCCGCCATCCCATCCCCAGCCCCCAAGGGACGCGGGCCGAGGTATCGAGGCCGCCGAGGGCGGCCCGGTTCTTGGCCGCCGCCTGCCACCACCAGTCGAGGACGTCGGGGCCGGCCAGGTCGCGGCCCTTCTCGACCCCCGACAGGGTGAAGGCGTCGCCGCTGTCGAAGGCGGCGGCCTCGGTGTTGAGCTGGCGCGGCCCACCGGTCGCGGTGTCGTGGGCGATCTCCTCGGTGTCGGCCAGGTGGCTCACCGTGTCGCGCACATCCCATCCCTCGGCCGGCGTCGGGGTCAGCCACTCGTCCTCAGCCAGAGTCAGCAAGAGATCGCGCAGGTCGGTCTGCTCGGCTTCGAAGTCGTCGAGGATGGACCGGTCTTGGCCTGAGCCGGCCATCAGCGGCGCACCGCGGGGTGGGGGAGGGCGACGAAGTTGGATGCGCTCAGACGCTGGTCGAGGTGGGCGGCCAGGGTGGCGTACGGCTTC
>JAUTXA010000298.1 GCA_030838265.1 Actinomycetota bacterium
ATTTCCTCGGCGCCCCGAAGGTTTGCCCGATTACGCGGCAATCGCGTCAGGCGGGAGCCACCACGACCGCCGCCGAGAGCACCCCGGCCGCGCCCCGCTCGTACATCCCGAGGAGGCGGCCATCGCCGTCGAGCACCCGCCACGGCCCTCGGCCTTCGGCCCTGTCGGCGGGGAGGACGCGCCCGAAGCCCACCGCCATGACCCCCTCGTCGTCGACGACCAGGCTGGGGTAGTCACGCAGGGCCTCGGCCGGCGTCAGGACGGCGGCGGGGCCGAGGCGCTCGAGCTCGTCGAGGGAGTGGGCGTCGGCCACCGCGAAGCTGCCGATGGCCGTCCGCCTGAGGTTGCGCAGGTGGGCCCCGCCGCCGAGCGCCGTCCCCAGGTCGGCGGCCAGGGTCCGGACGTAGGTGCCGCTCGAGCACTCGACCTCGACAGCCAGCACCCCCGGCGCGGGGCCGTCGTCGACCGAGAACTTGTAGACCTCGACGGGCCGGGGCGGGCGGTCGACCTCGATGCCCTGCCGGGCCAGGTCATGCAATCGCTTCCCGCCGATCTGCACCGCCGACACCATCGGCGGCACCTGCTCGATCGGGCCCGTGAGGGTGCGGGCCGCGGTGCGGGCCTGCTCGACGGTGACAGCCGCCATGTCCCAGCGCCCCGTCTCGTCGCCCGCCGCGTCGAGGGTCGACGTCGCCACCCCCAGCACCACCTCGCCGGTGTAGGACTTCGGCAGCTCGGTCAGGAAGCGCAGGAGCCGGGTGACCCGGCCCAACCCGACGAGGAGCACGCCGGTGGCGTCGGGGTCGAGGGTGCCCGAGTGGCCCACCTTCTTCTGGTTGAAGATGCGCCGGCACCGGGCGACCACGTCGTGCGACGTCCACCCCGCCGGCTTGTCAACCGCGACCAGACCGTCGATGACCTCTCCGGTCACGCCCCGGTGGCTTGCCGGACGGCCTGGCGGATGGCGGCGAGGGTGTCGGCGATCGAGGACGTCGACGTGAAGCCGGCCGCAAAGCGATGGCCGCCGCCGCCGAATGACGTGGCGATGGCCCCGACGTCGACCTCGGAGATGGCGCGCAGCGACACCCGCACACCGTCGGGAGCCTCCTTGAGGACGCAGGACACCTCGGCCTCGGCCGTGCGTCGCACCAGGTCGATGAGCCCCTCGGTCTCGTCGAGGGTGACGTCGTGATGGGTCAGGTCGGCCTCGGTCACCCAGGTGGCGACGAAGCGAAGGCCGCGGTCGAGCTCGGCCCGGCCCAAGCAGGCCGCCACCAGCTGCAGGTAGGCGAAGCGGTGCTCCTCGAAGAGGTGGCGCGACACCTCGGCGATGGGCAGGTCGAAGCCGGCGAGCTCCTCGGCCAGGGCGAAGACCTCGGTCGAGGTGTTGGCGTACTGGAACCGGCCGGTGTCGGTGACCAGGCCGGTGTAGAGGCAGATGGCGGTGTCGCGGTTGAGGGACCAGCCCAGCCGGCCGGCCAGCCGGCGGACGAGGACGGCGGTGGCCGCGGCGTCGGGGTCGACCAGGTTGATCGAGCCGAAGTGCTGGTTGCTGGCGTGGTGGTCGATGACCAAGAGCTGGGCGGCCCGTCCCGCCGCCACCGCCAGGTCGCCCAGGCGCTGGGCCGAGCCGCAGTCGAAGGTGATCATGAGCTCGGGCGCCTCGGGGAAGTCGAGGGGCTTGGTCATGAGGTCGAGGCCGGGGAGGTAGGCGTAGTGCGGCGCCACGAGGAAGGGCTCGGAGAACGACGCGATTGAGGGCTTGCCGTGGGCCCGGCACAGGTGGTGGAGGGCGAGCATCGAGCCCAGGGCGTCGCCGTCGGGCGACACGTGGCAGGCCAGGGCGACCGAGGCCGCAGCCTCGATTGCCGCCGCCGCCTGGTCGAGATCAGTCGTCATCCTCGTCGCGCTCTTCCCCGTGTATCCCCCGAATGATCTCATCGATACGTTGACCACTGGTGACGGCAGGGTCAACGGCGAACGAAAGGAGCGGTGTCCGCTTCAGCCGCACCTGCCGGCTGATGGCGCTCTGCAGCCGCACCCGGTCGTGCTCGAGCGCCATGGCGCACTCGTCGGACATCGAACTGAGGAGCACCCGGGCCCGGGCAAAGTCGGGGTCGGCCTCGACGGCCGTCACCGTCACCAGCCCGAGACGAGCGTCGACGTCGGCCAGGCGCTCGAGCTCGGTGGCGATGATCTCGCGCAGGACCTCGTTGACCCGGGCCGTGCGGTCATAGCGCCGGGACGGCTGCTTACGCATCGGCGTCGGCCCACGACCGGGTGGCCTCGATGACCTCGACCTCGGGGAAGGACCACACGAAGCGCTCGACCTGGTCGAGCACGTCGGTGACGTGACCCGGGTCGGGGCCGACGGCGGCGAAGCCCAGACCGGCCCGCTGCCACTTGTCGTGGGCCGTGACCTCGGCCGCCGCCACCTGGTAGCGGTGGCGGGCACCGTCGAGGATGGGCCTGATGACTGCTCGCTTCTCCTTGAGGGAGTGGGCGGCGGGCAGGTGCAGATCGAGCTCGAGCGACCCTACGTGCGTGGGATCTCCCGATCCTCGTAGGTCTCGATGACGTCGCCGGGGCGCAGATCCTGGTTGTTGGTCAGCCCGATGCCGCACTCGAAGCCGGAAGCGACCTCGCGCACGTCGTCCTTGAAGCGCTTCAGCGAGGTGATGGCACCCTTCCAGATGACCACGCCCTCCCTGAGGAAGCGGACCTTCGAGCCGCGGGTGATGACTCCGTTGGTGACCATGCACCCGGCGATGGCGCCGACCTTGGGGATGCGGAAGATCTCGCGGACCTCGGCGTCGCCGGTGACGATCTCCTCATACTCGGGCGCAAGGAGGCCGAGCATGGCGGCCTCGATCTCCTCGAGGACCTTGTAGATGATCTCGTAGGTGCGGATCTCGACGCCCTCGGCATCGGCCAGCTCGCGGCCCTTGCGGTCGGGGCGGACGTTGAAGCCGATGATGGTGGCGTTCGACGCCGCACCCAGCTGCACGTCGTACTGGGTGATGCCGCCGACGGCGCGGTGCACGAAGTTGAGCTTGACGTCGTCGCGCTCGAGCTTCTTGAGGCTCTCGGTGAGGGCCTCGAGTGAGCCTTGGACATCGGCCTTGAGGATGAGGTTGAGGGTGGCGGCCTCGCCCCGCTGGATCTGCTCGAAGAGATCCTCGAGCTTGGCCCCGCCGCCGGTGGCCGACGACGTCTTGCGCAGATCGGCGGAGCGGAAGCGATCGAAGCGCGACTCCCCCACAGCGCGGGCGGTCTTGTCGTCGGTGGTGACGCGAAACTCCTCGCCCGCGTTGGGGACCTCGCTGAAGCCGAGGACCTGGACCGGGGTCGAGGGAAGGGCTTCCTTCACCTGGTCGCCCTTGTCGTCGATCATGGCCCGCACCCGTCCCCATGCCGCACCGGCCACGATGGGGTCGCCGACCCGCAAGGTGCCGTTCTCGACGATGACGGTGGCCACCGGGCCACGGCCGGTGTCGAGGTTGGCCTCGAGGACGGTGCCGCGCGCCCGGACCTCGGGGTTGGCGGTCAGCTCCTCGACGTCGGCCACCAGGATGAGCTGCTCGAGCAGGTCGTCGACGCCCAGGTTCTGGAGGGCCGAGGTCTCGACCATGATCGTGTCGCCGCCCCATCCCTCGGGGACGAGGCCCTGCTCGGACAGCTGCTGCATGGTGCGGTTGGGATCTGCGTCCTCGCGGTCGATCTTGTTGATGGCCACCACGATGGGGACATCGGCCGCCTTGGCGTGGTTGAGGGCCTCGATGGTCTGGGGCATGACGCCGTCGTCGGCCGCCACCACCAACACCACGATGTCGGTGACCTCGGCGCCGCGAGCCCGCATGGCCGTGAAGGCCTCGTGGCCCGGCGTGTCGATGAAGGTGATGAGGCGACCCTCTTTTTCGACCTGGTAGGCGCCGATGTGCTGGGTAATGCCCCCGGCTTCGCCGGCCACCACGTTGGCCTCGCGGATGCGGTCGAGGAGCTGGGTCTTGCCGTGGTCGACGTGGCCCATGACGGTGATGACGGGGGGCCGGGGCCGCTCGTCCTCATCGATCAGGTCTTCCTCGTCGCCCTCGAAGTAGCGGGCCTGCAGGCGCGCCTCTTGCTCCTCGCCTGGGTCGACGAGGCGAATCGAGGCCCCGATCTCATCGGCGAACAGCTCGATGGCGTCGTCGGAGAGACCCTGGGTGGCGGTGACCATCTCGCCCTGGAGGAACAGGAAGCGAACGACGTCACCCGCGGTGCGGTTGAGCTTGGGGCCGAGCTCCTGAGCCGTGGAGCCGCGCTCGATGATGGTCTCGCCCTCGGGCACCGGCGCGTTGGAGGGCGTGTAGGTGGTGAGCTGCGTGGGCTCGAGCTCTTCGATGTTGCGGCGACGCCGACGACGGCGCTGCTGCGGACGACCTCGGTTGAACGCACCGCCGCGTCCGCCACCGGGACCACCAGGCCCGCCACCACCAGGGCCACCGCCGCCGGGACGGCCGCCGTAGCCGCCGCCACCGGGACCGCCGGGACCTCCACCACCAGGGCCACCGCCGCCGGGACGGCCGCCGTAGCCGCCGCCACCAGCACCCGCGGGACGACCGGCACCGCCGCCGTAGCCGCCGGTGCGCTGACCAGGGGGACCACCGGTGCGGCCCGCACTGGGACCACCGGCAGGACGGCCGGCGGGGCCGCCGGGACGGGCGCCACCAGGAGCCGAGGCCCCGCCCCGTCCGCCGGTACCGGGCGGGGGCGGGATGGGCTTGCCGGTGCTCGAGAGCGGGGGGCGCCGGCCGGGAGGCGGCGGGATGGCCTTGCCGCTGCCTGACGTGGGTGGGCGGCGGGCGGCGGGCGGAGGCACGGCCTTGCCCGAAGGGGCGGGGGCGCCGGCGTCGGCCGCGCCTTCAGCGGCGGGACGGGCGGGGGCAGCCGGGGCCGGCGCCGGAGCGCTCGATGCGGCGGGCGCCAACGGCGGGCGGCTGGCCGGAGCCTCGGTGGGCCGGGACGGCACGGGTCGGGGCGGGGGGCTGAGGTCGGGCTGCTCGCTGGCCGGTCGGCTGGTGACCAGTCGCGGGTCGCGGCCCGAGGGGGCAGGGGTGGCGGCGGGGCTCGGCGTGGACGTCTCGGTCGCCGCCGGCTGGGAGATGTCGGAGGTCGAGGCGGCCGCCGGCTGCGTGGCCTCGGCCGGCGCAGGCTCGGGCTCGCCGGCCGGACGGGCTGCCTTCTTGGCCGCGGCCGCCTTCTTGGCGGGGGCCTTCTTGGCCGGCTCGGGCTCCTCAGGCGAGACGGCGCGGCGCAAGCCCTCGCGGTCGGCCTTGCGGCGGGCGCGGTCGGCTTGGGCGTCCTCGATGCTCGAGGAGTGGCTCTTGACGCCTATGCCGAGCGATTCGCACAGATCAAGCGCCTCTTTGTTGGTGAGCCCGAGCTCTCGTGCGAGCTCGTAGACCCGGATCCTCTTGGGCAAAGCCTGTTTCAGTCCCTTCCTTACCTACGCCTGGGTGCGGGGCTGATGGTCGTCAGCCCGACCTTCTATCCTCGCACGTTCTGCCAACTTGGCACGAAGCCGTTCTATTGCCCCCGGCCGGACATGGCCCCGAAAGGCCTTGGCCAACGCCTGCCTGCGCTCGGCCTGATCGAGGCAGTCCGTGCTGCCGGCACACAGCCAGGCCCCCCTTCCGGGGATCAGGCGCCCGGGCTCGACCTCGCCCTCGGCCGACCGCACCACCCGGATGAGATCGGTGGCCGGTTTGGCCTGCCGGCAGCCGATGCAGGTCCTGGTCGGCGCTACGGGGTCTCGCTCTCTTTCTCGGTCGACAGGTCGACGACCGCGGCATCGGCCTCGGGGTCGATCACGTAGGGCTCGGGGTCGTCGGTCGTGACCCCTTCCTCGGTGACGGCCACCTCCTCGTCGACGACCTTCATGGCCGCCTCCTCGGCGGGCTCGATGGTCTCTTCGACGAAGGCCTCCGGGTCGCCCTCCTCGACGAGGGGGATCTCGCCTTCCTTCTCGTCGTCGCCGTGCTCCCACTGCTCGGCCGACATGGCCTCGCCGCCCTCGGCGGGCACCCAGACCATCTCGCCGTCCTTGTTGACCCACTCGCCCTGGGCCCACTCCTCGCCGGAGTAACCGGCCTCCTCGTCAGCCAGCTGGGTCTCGCTCTTGATGTCGATGCCCCACCCGGTCAGGCGGGCGGCCAGACGGGCGTTCTGCCCCTCCTTGCCGATGGCGAGGGAGAGCTGGAAGTCGTGGACGATGACGGTGGCCTTGCCCGTCTCCTCGTCGAGGCGGACCTCCTTGACCTTGGCCGGCTGCAGGGCTCGCATGACGAACTCGGCCGGGTCCTCGGAGAAGGGGACGATGTCGACCTTCTCGCCCCGCAGCTCGGTGGTGACCATGCGGACGCGCGCCCCCCGGGCGCCGACGCAAGCGCCGACTGGGTCGACGTTGTTGTCGTTGGACCACACCGCGATCTTGGTGCGGTGGCCGGGCTCGCGAGCGGCGGCCTTGATCTCGACCACGCCGGTGCTGATCTCGGGGACCTCGAGCTCGAAGAGGCGCTTGATGAGGCCGGGGTGGGTGCGGCTGACGACGATCTGCGGGCCCTTGGTGGTCTTGCGGACCTCGACGATGTAGGCCTTGAGCCGGGCGCCGTGCTCGTAGCGCTCGTAGGGGACCTGCTCGGCTTGGGGCAGCAGGGCCTCGACCTTGCCCAGGTCGAGGAGGGTGTAGCGGTTGTCGCTCTGCTGGATGATGCCGGTGACGATGTCGCCCTCGCGGCCGGCGTACTCCTCGTACTTGAGCTCCCGCTCGGCCTCGCGGACCCGCTGGGTGAGCACCTGCTTGGCCGTCTGGGCGGCGATGCGGCCGAAGTCGTCAGGGGTGTCGTCCCACTCGCGCGTGACGTTGCCGTCCTCGTCGAGCTCTTGGCCGTACACCTTGATCTCGCCCGTGTCGGGGTCGACGGTGACG
>JAUTXA010000301.1 GCA_030838265.1 Actinomycetota bacterium
CGTCCCCGACGTGATCCTCGCCGCCCTCGCCCGCTGACCCCTGACCGCCCCTCGCCCTTTCTCTTTTTCTTTGCTAACTGGGACGGAAATCGCCCCGTTTCGGGGCGATTTCCGTCCCAGTTAGCACGAGAAATGGGTCAGGTGGGGGTGGGGACGGGGACGGGGACGGGGACGGGGACGGGGCTGCCCGCGGGCTAGGGGAGCGGGGGCTCGGGGAGGAAGAGGTCGAGGGCGTCGGGCTCGTGGCGCAGCATGACGTGCTCGACCGAGCCGAGGAAGTCGCCGTCGACCTGGTAGGGGAAGGGGCCGTGGCCGGTGACGGTCAGCTCGGCCAGGTCGGTGTGGACGTCGAGTCGGCGTGAGGTGCGCACCACCTTCCCCTTGCGGAGGGCGGTGAGGATCGTCCCCATCACGGTCGTGAAGGCCAGGGTACGGAAGGTGACCGACGCCAGGCCGCGGTCGAGGGTTGCCTCGGGGACGATGTCGAGGGCGATGTTGCCCAGGTAGGTGTAGGGCGTGGAGTTGAACACGATGGCGAAGTACCCGTCGTCGATGACCGTCCCGTCCGGCAGGCGCACCGCGAAACGGGGGCGGCTGCGGTCGTAGTGCCGGAACCAGGTGTCGAAGCCGGCGTAGATGAAGAGCGGGTGACCGGCATAGCGCTTGAGGGCGCCCCGGCGCTCGACCTGCTCGACCACCGCGGCGTCGAACCCGAGTCCGACGTGGAAGAGGAAGTAGCGGCCATTGACGCTGCCCAGCCCGATCCGCCGGCGGTGGCCGTGAGCCATGGCGTGCAGCAGCTCGCCCGTGGCCTCGACCGGGTCGTTGGTCATGCCGATGGTGCGGGCGAAGACGTTCGTGGACCCGCCGGGCAACACCCCCAGCGCAGTGGACGACCCGGCCAGCCCGTTGGCCGCTTCGTTGAGTGTCCCGTCACCGCCGAGCACCACGACGGCATCGAGACCATCGGCGGCCGCCCCCTGGGCCAGGCGGGTGGCGTGGCCGCGGCGGCTGGTCTCGGACAACGACACGTCGTGGTCGGCCGACAGCGCCTTTTGGATCACCACCCGGGTCCGGGCCGTCACCGACGACGCCGAGGCGTTGACGATGAGCTGGATCTTCACTCGGGGGGCTGAGCCTCCAGGTCGGGGGCACCGATCTGGCGCAGCAGGGCGAGGCTGCGGGCCAGCAGGCGGGAGACGTGCATCTGGCTGATGCCGAGCCGGGCCGCGATCTCGGACTGGGTGAGGCCGTCGTAGAAGCGCAGGAAGATGATGGCCTGCTCGCGATCGGGCAGCCGGGCGATGAGGGGTGAGAGGTGGGCCCGGTGCTCGGCGTCGATGAGCTCGCTGTCGAGCTCGCCCAGCTGCGAGCCCATCGAGTCGCCGTCGTCGTCGCCGCCGGGCGAGGGGGAGTCGAGGGAGGCGAAGCGATAGGCCTGCCCCGCTTCGAGGGCTTCGAGCACCTCTTCCTCGGACACCTGGGCAGCGGTGGCCATCTCGGCGATGGTCGGCGAGCGGCCCAGGTCCTGGCTCAGGGTGCTGATGATCTTGCCGAGGCGAAGGTAGAGCTCCTGCATGCGGCGAGGGGCCCGGACGGCCCAGCCCTTGTCGCGGAAGTGACGCTTGAGCTCGCCCACGATCGTGTGGGTGGCGTAGGTCGAGAACTCGACCTCGCGGCCCGGGTCGAAGCGGTCGACGGCCTTGAGGAGCCCGACCGACGCCACCTGCACCAAGTCGTCGAGGGGCTCGCCCCGGTTGCCGAAGCGGCGGGCCAGGTACTCGGCCAGCCCGAGGTGGGCCTCGATCAGCTGGTCGCGCAGCTTGGCGTCGCGGCTCTCCGCGAAGGCTGCGAACTTCTTCCGGAGCTCGGCGCGCTCCTCCGGACTGAAGGCCATCTCAGGGACCGATGTGGCGCTTGAGCAGTCTGAAGGTGGGCTGGTCGCCGTCCGGCCGCACCTCGTGCTCGTCGACGAGAGCATCGAGGATGCGCTCGGAAAGCTCACTCACCGTGACGGCGCCGGCCTCGGGCCGGTCGCTGAAGGCGCCGATGCCCTCGACCTCGAGGGCGCCGGGGTGGATGAGGTACTTGAGCTGCACCGTCCCGGCCCTTCCCTTGGTGCCGATGAGGGCGAAGCAGAGCTCGTCGATGGCGAGACGCAGGTCCTCGACCTCGTCGAAGGTGAAGCCCAGGCGGCTGGCCAGCCCGGTCGCGGTGACACGGGCCAAGCGCAGGTACTCGGGCGTGGCGGGAACCGCCAGCCGCACCTGATCCTCGGACACCGCCACCGTCATCGACCTCCGTTGCCCACCCAGGTGCCTACCTAGGCTCACGCTCGGTGGCAGGACCCTAGTCGACAGGGTCGAGTTGGTGGAATGGGGTCAACGTGGGAAACAATCGGCGCCATGAACGTCGCCGTCTGCGTCAAGCAGATCCCCGACCCCGCCGCGCCGGGGAAGCTGGATCCGAACACCAAGACCCTCGTACGGGAGGGCAAGCTCATCATCGACGACTCCGACATGTACGGCGTCGAGATGGCGCTGCAGCTGGTCGGAACCGCCGGGGAGGGCGAGGTCACCCTGGTCTCCATGGCCCCCAACAGCGAGACCGGCGGCCTCCGCACCGCCCTCGCCATGGGCGCGGCCAAGGCCATCCTCGTGAGTGACGACTCGCTCAAGGGCACCGACGCCCTCGGCACTGCCAAGGTCCTCGCCGCCGCCATCAAGCGCACCGAGTTCGACCTCGTCATCGCCGCCACCGAGTCGACCGATGGCTACACCGGCACCACGCCGGTGCAAATCGCCGAGATCCTCGGCTTGCCGTCGATCACCTTCGCCAAGCACATCGAAGTGGCCGACGGGAAGGTCAAGGTCAACCGCCAGACCGAGGCCGGCTTCGACGAATGCGAGGCGCCTCTTCCGGCCCTCGTCACCGTCACGGCCGGTGTCGTCGAGCCCCGATACCCCTCGTTCAAGGGGATCATGGCGGCCAAGGGCAAGCCCGTCGAGGAGCTCAAGGTCGCCGACCTCGGCCTCGACGCCGGGCAGGTCGGTCAGGCCGGCGCCCGCCAGGAGATCATCGACATCGCGGCAGCCGAAGAGCGCAAGGCGGGCGAGATCGTGGTCGACGAGGGCGATGCTCACGAGAAGATCGTTTCGTTCCTCGAACAGCTGAAGGTGATCTGAGATGCCCGTCGCAAAGATCTGGGTCCTGGCCGAGTCCTTCGAGGGCAAGGCCCTGTCGAGCACCCTCGAGATGTTGACCAAGGCCCGCGAGCTGGGCTCGACGGTCGAGGCCTTCACGTGGGGCGCCGACACCGACGCCGTCGCCGGCGAGCTGGGCGCGCACGGCGCCACCAAGGTGTTCACGACCGGTGATCTGGGCGGGGCCCTTCCGGGTGTGCCCGTCGCCGCCGCCATCGCCGCCCAGGCCGAGGCCGACGGTGCGCCCGATGCCCTCCTCGTGGCCCAGAGCTACGACGGACGCGACGTCGCCGGCCGGCTCTCGGCCAAGCTCGATACGCCAGTGCTGACCAATGCGGTCGGGCTGTCGGCCGAGGGCGACAAGCTCGTCTCCGAGCACGCCGTCTTCGGCGGCACGACCATGGTCAAGGCTGAGTTCGTCGGCGCGTCACCTCAGATCTTCCTCATCAGGCCGAAGTCGTTCGCGGCCGAGCCCAGTGGCGGCGCCGCGCCCGAGGTCGCGACGGTGGCCGTCCCCGACGCTGGCGCCACCAACGCGGCCAAGATCATCGAGCGCCACGTCGAGGAGCGCACCGGTCCCAAGCTCGATGAGGCGGCTGTCGTGGTCTCCGGCGGGCGGGGTCTGGGCG
>JAUTXA010000013.1 GCA_030838265.1 Actinomycetota bacterium
GGATCACCTCACGCCGAACCTCAGGCGTGATCCGTCTCCGTTGTCGACTCGCCACCTGCAACCTCCTTGTCGAGCGTCAGATCCTCGTCAGCTCAACAAGGTGTTGCAGCGATCCCTTGAGCCCGCCGCCGCTGAGCGGCAGTGAACGTCCAACGGTTGGACCGTGCCCGGGAACCAACCGGCGGGCCACGGAGTCATAGCGGTGTGGGGACCAACGACTCGCTCGAGGAGTGGCTGGCGGAGAGCTACACCACCTCGTTCCGCACGGCGTGCCTGATTCTGCACAACCCGGCTGACGCCGAGGAGGCCGTGCAGGAAGCCTTCCTGCGGGCGTGGCGCTTCCGAGCCTCGATGCCCGAGGGCGGGGCCATGAAGCCGTGGCTGTATCGGGTGGTGGTGAACGCCTGCCTCTCGAAGGGGCGGCGCCACCGTCCCTCGACCACCGACATCGACGCCCTCGACGAGGTGCTGCCCGATCTCGGGACCGCCTCGCCGGAACTGATGGCCGAGCGCGGCGAGGCGGGTGTCGCCTTGCTCGAAGCCCTACGCCGGCTCCCCGAACCGCTTCGAGTGGTTGTGGTGCTGCGCTACTACGCCGACCTGAAGGAAGCCGAGATCGCCACCGCCATTCGTCGCCGGCCCGGAACCGTGAAGTCCCGACTGCACGAAGCCCGGCAGCGGTTGGCGCAGGACGCCGAGCTGGCCGGGGCCGTCATCGTTGCCAAGGAGGCATGACCATGCTGGACGAGAAGGTCCTCACCGACGAGCTGGCACGACTGAGCGAGTCCTTTGCTGTCCCCACCGACGGCGCTGCCACGATCCTGGCCCGGCGCGACCAGGGCAAGGTCGTCGGCGAGGGCCGCCGCCGTCGCCGCTGGCGCAACCCGGTGGTGCTGCTCCCGGTGCTCGCCGCTGCCATCGTCGCCGTCGTCATCGCCTCGACGCTCGTCGTCACCCGCGCCCACCGGAGCGACGTCAACGCCGCGTCGCTCCGGCCGTTCAGCCTTCCCCAGCTCGCGGCGGGCACGGCGCCGAGGGGCGGACCGACTCCGTCGCCCGCCACCGACGGCGTCACGGACACCGACACCCAGTTCGGGGCCGGGATTCCGTTGACCGCGGATACCGCCGCGTCGCCCAGCGGAGCTGGCGCCACCCGAGCCGCCGCGGTCGCCGACTCGGCCAAGATCGTCAAGACCGGCAGCCTGACGTTGGTCGTCCCCAAGACGAAGTTCTCGACAGCCTTCAACCAGCTGACCACCATCGCGACCGGCGCCGGCGGGTACGTCGCATCCTCCGGAACGTCCGAGGACTCGGGCTCGCCGTCAGGACGGCTCACCCTGCGCGTGCCGGTGGCCGCGTTCGAGGCCACCGTGTCGAAGGTTCGAGGCCTGGGACGGGTCACGGCCGTCAGCACCCAGGGCCAGGATGTCACCGCCGACTCGGTCGACCTCGACGCCCGCATCTCGTCGTTGACCGCAGCCCGTCAGCAGTACCTCACCCTGATGAGCAAGGCCACGACCGTGGGCGACGTGCTCGCCGTGCAGCAGCAGGTCAACGACCTCCAGACCCAGATCGAACAACTCCAAGGCAAGAAGCGCCTTCTCGACTCCCAGACGTCGATGTCGACCCTCGACATCAGCCTGGGCGACCGCCAGGTGGCCGGGCCGGCCAAGCCCGCATCCGGTCTCCGCAAGGCCTGGCACCGGGCCGTGGACGGCTTCGTCGGCGCGGTCGAGGGTCTCCTCGGCGCCTCTGGGGTGATTCTCTTCGTCCTGCTCGCGTTCGCTGCGGCGTGGATCGGGCTCCGTCCCCTGTGGCGCCGGGTGCGCCGTTGGGCCCTCTGACGACCGGTAACGTCGGCGGTGATGGCCCTCGCCGCCCCCAAGCCCCCGAAGGCGAAGAAGAAGACGAAGACGAAGAAGGTCGTCAAGAAGATCGTCGTCTCGAAGAAGCGAGCCCCGTCGCTCAGCGTCGAGCGCCAGCTCTGGGATGAAGGCCACGAGGTCGTGGTCGGCGTCGACGAGGTCGGCCGGGGAGCATGGGCCGGACCTCTGAGCGTCGGGGCCGCCGTCCTGCCTCGTGATCGGCGGGTCTACAAGGTGCGCGACTCGAAGATGCTCACCGAGCGCGAGCGGGAGGCCATGTTCGACCGCATCGCCGGGTGGTGCCTGGCGTGGGCCGTGGGTCACGCCACCCAGGAGGAGTGCGACGAGCTCGGCATGTCGGCCGCCCAGAAGCTGGCGGCATCGAGGGCCATCGACGGCCTCGGACTCACACCCGATCGCGTCCTCATCGATGGCAACTGGGACTTCGTCGGCGGCGGCAACACACGGCGCATCGTCAAGGGCGATGCCCTCTGCCTGTCGATCTCGGCCGCGTCCGTCCTGGCCAAGGTCACCCGCGACCGCATGATGCGAGCCGAGGCCGAGCACTTCCCGGGCTACGACTTCGAGCTCAACAAGGGCTACCCGTGCCCCCGCCACAAGATGGCGCTCCAGGCTTGGGGCCCGACCTCGATCCACCGTCGCAGCTGGGTGTTCATGGAGCACCTGCCCTGGGGCGTCCGGCCCACCGAGCCGGCCCAGGCGGCGTTGTTCGGCGGCTCGGTGTCCGAGCCCACCGGCGAGTGACGGCCGGGTGAAGGGCGTCAGCCGGGTTGTCGCCGGCCTCGCCGTCGCCCTCGCCGTCGCCCTGCTGCTGCCCGGCTGCTTCAGCAATGACGACGGGGGCGCGGTGGGATCCGGCACCGGCCCGGCCACCGCCAGCCTCGGGTCGAGGGTGCCGCCCGCCGTGCGACGGCGGGGCACGCTGCGGGTGGGGATGGTGGCCGGTCGGCCACCGTTCGCCGTCCTCGACCCCGGCTCGTCAACGGCGAAGGGAGCCGATGTCGACCTCGTCACCCAGGTGGCGAGCTCGCTTGGCCTCAAGCTCGAGGTGACGAACGAGGCCGATGCCACGGCCGGCGCCGCCGATCTCTCGGGTGACAAGGTCGACGTGGTGATGGCGGGCACCCTCGACACGCCCGAGGCCCGCAACGGCGTCGACCTCATCGACTACGTCGCCGCTGACCAGGGCTCGGCGCCCGTCGCCATGGCGGTCCCCGCCGCCCAGCCCGGGCTGAAGGTGGCGCTCATGGCGGCCCTCAAGGCCATGGTCGCCGACCGCCGCTACGAAGCCATCCTCAGTCGATGGAACCTGGCGCCTCGGGCCCTGCCCGTGATCACCGTAAACGGGACCCCGCCCTAAATCCGCAGGGACCAGGCACGGACGGGTCGAATCTAAGGAGGGGCGCGACCAAAGACGGCCGCCCGAAATGAGAGAATCGCTACCCGTGCGCAAGACGTTGCTCTTCCTGACTGCCCTCGTGCTGGGTGCCGGGTTCCTGCCTGCCGCCCACGCCGCCGTCAACGACCCCCACGCCGGCGACCAGTACGGCTACACCCAGATGCAGGTCCCCTCGGCCTGGACCAAGGCCACTGGCAACGGCGTCATCATCGCGGTCGTCGACTCGGGCGCCGATCTCAAGCATGAGGACCTCCAGGGCAAGCTGGTCCCCAACTGCCCGGGCACGGGGTGCCACGACTACGGCGACGGCGATGACAACCCGCAGGACGACTCCCTTCTGAAGGACGGGGCCGGCAAGGTCGTCAAGGGCCACGGGACGCACGTGTCGGGCTTGGCCGCCGCCGCCACCGACAACGGCAAGGGCGGGGTGGGCGTGGCGCGGGACGCCAAGATCATGCCCCTCAAGATCTTCCCGTCGAATCCCAACAGCGGCGGCATCACGGGCGGCATCGCCAACGTGCCCGAGGCCGTGAACTTCGCCGTCCAGAACCACGCCAGGGTCATCAACCTGTCGCTCGGCGACTTCAACGTCGGCGTGGTCGGGCCCATCCAGACGGCGTGCAACGCCGCGTTCAATCAAGGCTCGCTGTGCGTCGTCGCCGCAGGCAACAGCGGCCAGGACAAGGCCTCGGGCTACCAGCGCGACTTCAACGCCCTGGTCGTGACGGCCAACGACAAGGACGGGAACCACGTGGGCTTCGGCCAGAAGGCCGACACGAAGTGGGGCGTCTCCGCACCTGGTCTGTTCAACTTCTCGACTTGGCCCACCGACGACGGCCAGTACAAGACGATCAGCGGCACGTCGATGGCCAGTCCCCAGGCGGCCGGCGTGGCCGCCCTCGTCTTCTCCGAGCATCCCGACTGGGGTCCGGGCCAGGTAGCCACCCGGATCTACGAGACCACGAACCCGATGGGCGCCCCGACGATCAATGGCTCGGGCCGGGTCAACGCCGCGACTGCGGTCGGCGCCCCTTCGGTGGCGCCCACTGACCCCGGAACCAAGAGCCATCGCAGCGACAACACCTACTCGGGCCCCGCCAATGGCGGTACCGGCTCGGGCAACAAACGAGGCAGCTCGGGCTCCGGCGCCGGCTCGACCAACGGAACCCTGCCTCCCGCCGGCAGCACCGACGACGCCGACTTGGCCAACATCGGCAACGGAGATCAGGCCATCGGCACCCAGAACGCGTCCAAGTCGTCGAAGGGCTCGTCGAACAGCGTCAGCAAGCAGCAGATCCTCGAGCTCATCGCCGCCGTGCTCCTGGCCATGAG
>JAUTXA010000148.1 GCA_030838265.1 Actinomycetota bacterium
AACCACAAGGTACTGGGTGCCGGCGCCCTATCCGCTGCACTTTCCATGCCTGGGCATGGGGTCGAGAGCCCGGGTCACGGGCCCTACTCGCTGTCGTCAGGGACGCAGTGCGGGCAGGGCTTGTAGCCCCGGTTGCGGGCCTCGGGCAGGATGTCGGGCCCGAACGAAGCGAAGGCCTCCCGCTTCATGAGGTCGTCGATGGCGCACGGGTCGCCGGTGTTGTCGAGGTCGTGGACCCGCATCCGGTCCTTGTCCCCCAGCCACCGGAACTCCTCGAATCGAGTGGGTCGGCTCATGGCGCCGACACCTTAGGGCCGGCTCGGCCGGACGACCCACCCGGTGGCGCGACGAAGGGGCGCCCGGTTGGACGCCCCTCCGTCAACATTCGTTGGAAAAAGGACTCGATCTCCCCGTCCTGCGCCGAGTGGGACCATTTTCGGCTAGTCGGATCGAGCGGCAACTGGCTTGTATTGCGCCAGGTGGTCCAGCGAGCCGCCTTAGCGGCCAGCCACCTCCAGGGTCCCGCAACTTTCACCTAACAGTTGGACCACCTCCTTTCTCTGGTACCGAGATTGTACCGACGCGCCCCCGCTATGTCAGCGCATTTGCCCCCGGTTTTTGCGGCCGCCTAGAGGTCGTCGGGTGGGGCTTCGGGACCGACGGCGCCGATGGCCTCGAGGTAGGACATCTGAGCCTCGAGGACGGCGTGGACCTGCTCAGCCGAGTAGGGCGAGTCGAAGGCCTCGGCCCGGCGCAGGACGTAGTCGACGGTCTCGGCGCCCCCCACCACGACCGGGCCCTCGACGACCGCAGTGTGGCCGTTGCCGGAGACGCCCTTGGTGCGGAAGTACTCGAGGTTCCAGTCGATGATCCGGCGGACGTCGTCGTGACTCAGCTCGGCGCTCACCGCGAACGGCAGGTGCTCGGCCACCCACTCGACGGCCTCGTCGAGGTCAAAGGTGGGACGGGGCGGGACGGCGTCGAGGCGCCGCGCCTCGCGTCCGACCACGACCGCGGCGATGCCGAACACCAAGACGATGACGATGGCCAAGGCCAGCAGGTTCATGCCGCGCCGAGGCTAGTGCGACGGCGCGAACGCGAACCGAGTGGAGGAGCTCAGAGGCCGATGCGCTGGGCCAGCAGCTCGCGGTGATACGTCGGGTCGCCGAGGAGGAGCTCGTCGGTCTTGGCCCGCTTGAAGTACAGGTGGGCGTCGTGCTCCCACGTGAAGCCGATGCCGCCGTGGATCTGGATGTTCTCGGCCGCGGCATGGAAGTACGCGTCCGAGCAGTAGGCCTTGGCCAGCGAGGCCACCACGGGAACCTCGTCGCTGTCCTCGGCCGCGGCCCATCCGGCGTAGTAGGCGGCGGATTTGGCCGACTCGACCTCGAGCAGCATGTCGGCGCACTTGTGCTTGATGGCCTGGAACGACCCGATCGGCCGGCCGAACTGCACGCGGACCTTGGCGTACTCGACCGACATCTCGAGGCACTTCTGGGCCCCGCCAACCTGCTCGTAGGCCAAGGCGATGGCGGCCAGGTCGAGGGTCTTGTTGAGAGCGGCCCATCCCTGACCCTCCTCGCCGACGAGGCGAGCGGGCGTCGAGCTGAACTCGACCTTGGCCTGCTTGCGGGTCTGGTCCATGGTCGACAGCGGCGTGCGGGTGATGCCCGACGCGTCGGCCTCGACCGCGAACAGGGTCACGCCGCCGCCGGAGCGAGCGGCCACGATGATGAGGTTGGCGGTGTGGCCGTCGATCACAAAGGACTTCGTCCCCGTCAGGGTGTAGCCATCACCGGACTTGGTGGCTTCGAGGGTGATGCCCGCCTCGTCCCACCGGCCGCTCTCCTCGGTGAAGGCCAGGGTGGCGATGGTCTCGCCCGACGCGATGCCGGGGAGCAAGTCCTTCTTGGCCGCGTCGTCGCCCGAGGCGAGGATGGCGTTGGCGGCCAGGGCGACGGTCGAGAAGTAGGGGGCGCACAGGAGGGACTTGCCCATCTCCTCCATGACGATGCCGAGCTCGACGTAGGTGTAGCCCGACCCGCCGTACTCCTCGGGGATGGCGAGGCCCTGCAGGCCCAGCTGCTCACCCATCTGCTTCCAGACCGCCGGGTCATAGCCCTCGGTGGTCTCCATCAGGCGCCGGACCTCGGTCACGGGTGACTTGTCGTCGAGGAAGCGGCGGACGGACTTGCGGAGCTCTTCCTGCTCCTCGCTGAAGGCGAAGTTCACGGCTAGGTTCCCCCTGCGGTGGGTGGGCCGACTGAGGTCCACTGTCTACTAGACCGAGCGGTCAAGTTGCACGTCCGCGGGGAGCATTCCAGTGACCACTCTCCACTACGCAGATACCCAGGCCGAGATCCACAAGCTGGTGGTCGGGCCGGTCGACAACAACGTCTTCGTGCTCCGATGCAAGGAGACGGGCGACGCCGTCCTGCTCGACGCGGCCAACGAGCACGAGAAGCTGCTCGAGCTGTGCCAACGCCTGGGGGTCCGCAAGGTCCTCGAGACCCACGGCCACTGGGATCACATCCAGGCCGTGCCCGCCGTGCGCGACGCCGGCTACGAGGTTGGGGTCACGCCGGGCGACGCCGGGATGCTGCCCTCCTACGACTTCATGCTCGAGGACGAGACGGTGATCGAGGTGGGCCGGCTGCGCCTGCACACCATCCTCACCCCCGGCCACACGCCGGGCTCGATGTGCTTCCGGGTTGAGGGCTCGCCCGTGCTCTTCAGCGGCGACACCCTCTTCCCCGGCGGACCGGGTGCCACCAAGTTCGAGAACGCCAGCTTCCCCGACATCATCGAGTCGATCGACCGCCGCCTCTTTGCTGCCCTGCCCGCTGACACCATCGTCATGCCCGGCCACGGCGACGACACCACCATCGGCACCGAGCTCCCCCACCTACAGGAGTGGATCGACCGGGGCTGGTGACCCTTCCCCCGGCCCCGCGGCCCGCGCTGTCTACGCTCGGACACCATGGACGCCCTCGAAGCCATCCTCGCCCGCCGGTCGGTCAGTCGGCTGACCGACCCGGCGCCCGAGGGCGACGATCTTCGCCGCATCCTCGAAGCCGCCGTCGCCGCGCCTGATCACAACGAGCTGCGGCCGTGGCGCTTCACCATCCTCAAGGGCGAGGCCAAGGTGGCCTTCGGCAAGGTGCTGGCCGACAGCTACCTGGCCCGCGTCACCGAGCTCGGTGGGCTCCCGACCGATGGGCAACTCGACAAGGAGCGCACCAAGCTCGGACGCGCGCCCCTGGTCATCGTCGTGGGGGCGAAGCACACGCACGACACCAAGATCCCCTGGATCGAGCAACGCCTCGCCGTCGGGGCCGCGGTCGAGAACGTGCTCATCGCCGCGGCCGCCCTGGGCTACGGATCGATGTGGCGGACGGGCGACGCCGCCTACGACAACGCCGTCAAGAAGGCGGTCGACCTCGACGAGCACGACGCCATCATCGGGTTCATCTACCTGGGTACGCCCTACGAGGGAGGCCACGCCCCTTCCGACCGAGAGCTCGATGTGGACGGCGTGGTGACGGAGTGGTCGCCCTGAGCCGTTCCTTCGACGGCGCGGCCCTTCCTTACGACCAGCGTCCGCCCGACGAGCGCCCCATCCACACCGCGGACCTGCCGCCCACGCCCGTGCGCGACCGCAACATCGTGGCCGGCGCGTGGGTCGAGGCGCCGGCGTCGGTCAGGTCGTTGGGCCGCGATCTCGGCCACGAGCAGGTCGACTACAAGCGGCGCATCGGCCACTGGCTGCTCTGGCGCTCGGGGCCGGCCACCAAGGGTGACGCCCGCTACGTCGCCGTCGACTCCCGCGACCTCGACCGCCAGTACACGTTCCGCCTCTTCCCCGACGGGACGGGTGACGGCGCCGGCCCATCGGGTGCCACCCACACCCGCTTCCGGAGTTGGAAGGAAGACCTCCGCGACCACGAGTGATGGTTCTGGCACCAGATTTGGTCGCCCCCACGACCAGATCTGGTGCCAAAACCGCGGATCAGGACTCGAGGCGGCGGCGGAGGGTGTCGAGCTCGGTCCGCAAGTCGTCGATGCGGGACGGGTCGACAGCCGCCAGCCGCAACACGTCGGCCTGCAAGGCCTCGAGCGCCCGCTGGAGGACGGCGACCTTCGTGTCGATGGCCACCGGCGCGTCGGGGGACGGGGCGATCACCGCCGGCCGGGTGCGGCGCCGGGCCGCGGCCGCGTCCCGCTGCATCGAGGACCGCATGCGGTCGGCGGCAGCCCGCGCCGACTCGGCCGAACGCGGGGCCGGGGCCGACTCGAAGCCGGCCAGGGTGACGGCCGTGCCCTGGATCGCCTCGATCTCCTGGCCCCGAGATCGGACCACTTCCCGCCCCGCGTCGGTCAGCTCGAACCGCCGCCTGCCGTCGTCGCTGGTGGCCCGTACCAACCCCTCGCGCTCGAGGGCGGTGAGCCGGGGGTAGACGGTGCCCGCCGACGGTCGATACTGGCCCAGGAGTTCGACCTCGAGCCGCTTGATCAGGTCATAGCCACTCGCCGGCCGGGCCTGCAGAGCCGACAGGAGCAGCAGGCGGAGCTCGCCGTGTCCGAAGCGCGGGCTCACGAGTCGCTCGACGCCTCCAGCAATGTGATGTCGCCCGACTCGGTGTGGACATCGATGGCGCATCCCCCGTCACCGATGCGCCCTTCCAGCCGGTTCTGGCCGTCGTCGCGCACCTCGCGCCCAACGACGGTGGCGGTCGAGACCACCTCTCCGGACTCGCTCACGAGTATGACGTCGGCCCCCGCGCCCCGAGCCAGACGAACCGTGACGTTCCCCGCCTCTGAGCGGGCGCTGCACGCCCGGGCCTCGACACCGAGATCGAGATAGGCGTCACCTGATTCCGTCTCGGCGTCGACGATGGAACACGTCTTGCCGTCGAGCGTGATGTCGCCCGCCTCGGTCCGGACAACGGCATTGGCACCGATCAGTCGCCCAACGATGTCACCAGATTCAGTGCCGATGTCAATGCCGCCGCCGACGGTGTCGGCCACCACGTTTCCGCTCTCGGTGCGAACGACAAGCACCCCGCCCACGTCGACCACCTCGACGTCGCCGGACTCGGTGGCGATGTCGACCGAGGCGCCCGCCTCGCTGAGGGCGACGTCGCTGTTGTTGGTGCGGACCACGACCGCGTGCCCGATGCCGCGTGCCCTGACGTCACCAGACTCGGTGGCCACGTCGAGCAGGCCGCCGGCCCCGTCCACGGCGACATCACCGTTCTCGGTGCGGACGACGACCGCCCCCACCGTCGATCGAGCGCTGACGTCGCCTGACTCGGTGGCGATGTCGAGCGACCCGGCGCCCTCGCAGACCACGTCGCCGCTCTCGGTGCGGATCACGATCGGACCGGTGACGTTCCGCACGGTCACCGATGCCGACTCGCAGCTGATCGACAGCGCCGACTTGGGGGCGACGTGCAGCGAGAGATGGGAGTCGTCAGTGAGCGTGACTTCGCCGCTGTGGCGCGTCGCATCAGTGTCACCGGTGATGGCAACCGTCCCGCCCTCGGCGCGGACGCTGATCACTTCTGTCTGGGTCGCAGTCGTCATGCAACTCACGATATATCGCGAGTGGACGACATGACAAGTCCCAAGAAAACCGGTAGATGCGCCTAAGCGGTGAGGCGGCCCGCGTCGAAGGCGGCGGTCT
>JAUTXA010000156.1 GCA_030838265.1 Actinomycetota bacterium
TTCGTGATGTTCGACGTCGAGGCCGTCTTCATCTTCCCGTGGGCGGTGCAGCTCGAGGCCCTCGCCGTCTTCGGCCTGGTCGAGATGCTCCTCTTCATCGGCATCCTGGCCCTCGGCCTCGTCTACGCGTGGAGGAAGCAGGTGCTCCGATGGGTCTAGTGGAGAAGGGGCTGCTGCCCAAGCCGCTCACCAAGCTGCTGAACCTGAGCCGCAAGTACTCCGTCTGGACCTACCAGTGGGGCCTGGCCTGCTGCGCCATCGAGATGGGCGCCGCCCTGGCCGCGCCCCGCTACGACGTGATGCGGCTCGGCGTGATCCCGTTCCCGGCCAGCCCCCGCCAGGCCGACCTGGTGATCATCTCCGGCACCGTCACCGACAAGATCGTCCCGGCCATCCGCCGCCTCTACGAGCAGATGCCCGACCCGAAGTACGTGATCTCGATGGGCTCCTGCACGAACTGCGGCGGGCCGTACTGGGACAGCTACTCGGTGACGAAGGGCGTCGACCAGATCGTGCCGGTCGACGTCTACGTGCCGGGCTGCCCGCCCCGACCCGAGGCCCTGCTCGAGGGCATCGTCCTCCTGCAGGAGCGGATCCAGAACGAGGACATGCAGAAGCGCTGGGCGGGCGAGACCCGTGGGGAGCCGATCGTCGTTGGCTGACGACACCGCGACCACCGACGCGCCCGAGGCCACCTCGGACGTCGTCACCGACGAGCGGCGCGAGGCGCTCCTCGCGGTCTTCGTCGAGCATCTCGGCGACGGCGTCATCGAGCACCACCTCAAGCCCGGGGCCGGCCTGTGGGTGCGCGTCGCCACCGAGGCCTGGGCGCTCGCCGCCGAGGTCGCCCGCGACAAGGCAGGTCTGCGCTGGTTCGACTTCCTCACGGCGGTCGACTGGCTGCCGTCGCCGTATGGTCGCTACGAGGACTCTGCCGTCGACGTGCCGTTCCCGCCGCCCATGCCCGAGCGCTCGGCCGCCGTCCCCGGCTACGCCGGCGGCGACAGCCGCATCCAGGTGCTCGCCTCAGTCGCCAAGGCAGGCACCGATCTCCGGGTCATCCTCAAGGTCGATGTGCCTGACGACGATCCCCGCATCGCCACCTGGTCGGGCATCTTCGCTGGCGCGGCATGGCACGAGCGCGAGGCGCACGAGATGTTCGGCATCGCCTTCGACGGCAACGCCGACCTGCGCCACATCTACCTGCCCACGGAGTTCGAGGGTCACCCGCTGCGCAAGGAGTTCCCGCTCCTCGCCCGGGTCGTGAAGCCGTGGCCCGGGATCGTCGACGTCGAGCCCATGCCGGGCGGCGACGACGAAGACGACGCCGAGGCCACCGAGGCCGAGGGAGGCGACGCATGACGCTCATGACCGAGTCCCAGCAGCTGGCCTACGCCAATGCCCAAGCCGCCGACGGGCGCGTCAACGTCGAGCTCGAGACCGACGACGGCATGGTCCTCAACATGGGCCCGCAGCATCCCGCCACCCACGGCACGCTCCGCATCATCGCCCGGCTCGACGGCGAGCAGGTCACCTCCGCCGACGTCATGTGCGGGTACATGCACCGCGGCTACGAGAAGCTCTGCGAGGTCCGCACCTACCCGCAGGTCACCACGCTGGTGAACCGCATCGACTGGCTCGGCAGCTTCGCCAACGAGGTGCCCTTCATCCTCGCCGCTGAGCAGCTCATGGAGATCGAGGCCCCGCCTCGGGCCATGTGGATCCGCACGATCCTCTTCGAGCTGTCCCGCATCGCGAACGTGAGCCTCTTCATCGGCGATCTCGCCCTGCAGCTCGGCGCCCAGACGCCCGCCTTCCTCGCCTTCCGCGACCGCGAGTTCGTGCTCAACCAGATCGAGTCGGTCACCGGCGGCCGCTTCCACCCGAACTTCGACCGCATCGGCGGCCTCAAGGACGATCTCCCCAAGGGCTGGATCGCCGACACCAAGGCCGCCATGGGCCGCCTTCGCTCCTTCTGCGACGACATGGAGGGCCTCGTCTACGGCAACGAGATCTTCCAGACCCGAACCCGCGGCATCGGCGTCATCCCCGCCCACGTGGCCCAGTCGTACGGCCTCTCCGGCGCCAACCTGCGCGGGTCCGGCGTCGACTGGGACCTGCGCCGCGATGCCAACGTCGGCCTGGCCTACGACCAGCTCGACTGGAAGGTGTGGACCCACCCGGACGGCGACAGCTTCTCCCGGTGCTGGGTGCGCCTCCAGGAGGTGCGCGAGGCCACGAAGATCGTCGACCAGCTCTGCGACGGGCTGCCGAGCGGCCCGATCATGGCCAAGGTCCCCCGCATCATCAAGGTGCCCGCCGGCGAGGCCTACGTCGCCACGGAGAACCCGCTCGGCGCCATGGGCTACTACGTCGTCTCCCGCGGCGACATCGGCCCGTTCCGGGTGAAGATCCGCTCGGCCAGCTTCAACAACATCTCGATCGCCCCCTGGCTCCTGCGGGGCGTCTACGTGCCCGACATCATCGCCATCCTGGCCAGCCTCTACTTCATCCTCGGGGACATCGACCGGTGACCGCCTCGGTCCTGGCCCTCGACTGGGGGAACTACTGGCAGCAGTCGATCTTCCGCGTCGTCGGCGTGCTCCTGGCCGTGCTCCTGCCGGCGGGCGCGCTCGTCTACGTCTTCCTCTTCAAGATGATGAGCTTCATGCAGAGCCGCCTCGGCCCCATGGAGGCCGGTCCCTACGGCTCCGTGCAGCTCCTCGCCGAGGTGGGGAAGTTCCTCCAGAAGGAGGACATCGTCCCGGCGCGGGCCGACCGCGGCCTCTTCTTCATGGCCCCCTACGTGGTGGTGGCCTCGACCTTCCTCATCTACGTCGTGATGCCCTTCGGGCCCGACGCCTACTTCACGAACCTCGACACCGGGATCTTCCTCGCCCTCGGCCTCTCGTCGGTGTCGGTGATCGGCATCCTCATCGCCGGCTGGGCGTCCGCGAACAAGTACTCCCTCATCGGCGGTCT
>JAUTXA010000180.1 GCA_030838265.1 Actinomycetota bacterium
GGCGCGGGTGTCAAAACAGAACCTGACGAGCCACCCCCGACCCGTCCCCCATCGAGGAGGTCGCCTTTGAACGAGAACGAGAACGAGCTCGAAACCCACGAGCCGAACCCACTCCGTCGCCTGGTCGCCCTCTGTGGCATCGCCTTTCTCATCGGGATCGGCGTCTACGGACTCGACCTGGCTACGGCTTCGGCTCAGACAACGACCACGACGCCGCCCACCACCGCCACGGTCCCCAGCACGGGGGGCACCGGCGGGTCGGGCGGAGCCACAACCGATCCTGGCTGCCACCACGGCGACTCGGGATCAACATCGGGCAGCTCGCCGTCCACGGCCCCCGCCACGGGAAGCCAGACGTCGTTCTCCCCCACCGTGTGAGCCAGCGGCTCACGCGCCGAGGCCCGCACCGGATCGCCGACCGGTGCGGGCTTCTCGGCTCTTGCTGTCGGCTATCGCTCGATCTCGATGGCGAACTCGGGGCAGTTGTCGGCGGCCAGGACGGCGGCGTCGACCAGGTCGGCCGGCACGTCGCCGTCGACGAGCAGGACGGAGTTGCCCTCCGCGTCGGACTCGAACAGCTCGGGGGCCAGCGAGTAGCAGCGCCCGTGGCCCTGGCACTTCGACAGGTCGAGGACGATCTTCATGTCAGTGACCTCCGTCGCTCGTGGCGTTGGTCTTCAGGATCCGCACCGGCAGGGTGCGGGGCCCGCGCACCTGGCCGGCCGACCAGGTGACGGCCGCGGGGTCGGTGTCGGCCAGCTCGAAGTCGGGGACGCGCTTCATCCACTCGTCGACGGCGACGTTGAGCTCCATGCGAGCCAGGTTCGAGCCGATGCAGCGGTGGATGCCGACACCGAAGGCCAGGTGGCGGTTCTTGGCCCGGTCGATGACGAACGCATCGGCGTGCTCGAAGGCCGCCGGGTCGCGGTTGGCAGCCGGGAAAGGCAGCAGCACCCAGTCCCGCCGCCCCAGTGTCGTGCCGCCGACCTCGACCTCGTCGGCCACGATGCGGGCCATGGTCACCGGAGCGTAGAAGCGCAGGAACTCCTCGACGGCGAAGGGAAGCACGTCGGGGTCGTCGACCAGGCGCCGGCGGTCGGCCGGGGTCTGGGCCAGGTGCCAGAGGCTGGCCCCGATGGCGGACCAGGTCGTGTCGATGCCGGCGATGAGGATCAGGGCGATGGTGCCGAAGATGTGGTCGACGGTGAGGGGCTCACCCTCGAGGCGAGCCTCGAGCAGGTAGCCGATCAGGTCGTCCTTGGGATGGGCTTGGTGGTCCTCGATGGCGGCCGTGAGGTAGGTGTCGAGCCTGTCCTCGTCGGGGATGCCCTCGATGCCGACCCCCTCGCCCGGCGTCTCGAGGATGCGGTGGATGATGCCCCGGAAGATGTCGCCGTCCTCGCGGGGCACACCGAGCATGTCGGCGATCACCCGGACGGGGATGTGCTGGGCGTACTCGGTGGCGGCGTCGACCACGTCGCCCCCGTCGCCCACCTTGGCCAGCATCTCGTCGAGCAGCTGGCGGGCGCTCTCGCGGGCCGACGGCTCCCACCGGGCGATCTCCCTGGGCGAGAAGGCGGGCAGCAGCAGGCGGCGGGCGATGGCGTGGAACGGCGGATCGGACGTGATGGGCGGGGCATAGCCCATCGGCGCCAGGTTCTCGGGCTTCCAGTCGGTGACGATGACGCCCTCGGAGCTGAAGTGCTCAGTGTCGTGGGCGATCTGGGCCACGTCGGCGTGACGGGTCGGCAGCCAGACGCCCCCGAAGCGGTCGGAGTGGGCGACGGGGCAGGTGGCGCGCAGCTCGTCCCAGATCTCAGGGGCTCGGGCCGCGTAGTCGGGGTGGGTGTGGTCGAAGTCGGTCTCCCAGGCCTCGACCGGCTGCTTCACGATGTCGCTCACCCGCCCATTCTGCCGGGCGCGGCAGCACAACTCTTGCTAGATGGTCCTGCGGAGGGTCAGCTGGCGATGAGGCAGGGGCCGTCGGCTGGCGACCAGGTGATGCCGGCGGCGTTGATGGTGACGACGGCGACGCCGGCGCAGACGAGGGTGGCCGGGCCGCGGTCGACCTGGATGCGCCAGTTGCCGAGGGCCGTCTTCTCGATGCCCGCGCCGCGGTTCTGGTAGCTGAAGGTCTTGCCCAGGGCGAGGATGACGGGGGTGGTGGCGTCGAACAGAGTGCCCGTGCCCACGCAGGTCAGGGCGCTGGACGCCAGCGTGCAGGTGCCGGTCTGGGGGGCGGCGGCGACGTTGTTGCGGTCACCGGTGAGGGTGACCTGCGCCGTCCCGGTGGTCACGCCGTCGGTCCGGTTGAAGCTGCCCGACCACGTCCCCACCATCTCGGTGGTGGGCGCGGCCTTGGCTCCGGGCAGCAGGGTGAACCCGGCGACCACGGCCAGGGTGACGACCGCCGTCACGACCTTGGCCCCCAATCCCACCGAACCTCCGACCCTCGACATGCGCGGCTCCCCAACTCGTCAGATCTCCACGTACTTGCTTCGACGTCCGTCTGTCCCTTTCCTGCCGGGATGCCCGGAAAGCCGGGAGTAGGGGCGGCCGGGCTAGAGGGCGGTCAGGCGGGGAGCAGCGTCATCGAGGACGATGGGCGGGGCAGTGGCCAGCCAGGCCTCCATCTCGGCGGCGGGCAGGGCCGGGCTGAAGGCGAAGCCCTGGGCCAGGCCGCACCCCATCCCCCGGAGCATGTCGGCGGTGGACTCGTCCTCGACTCCTTCGGCCACAACCGGCAGACCCAGGTTGGCGGCGAGGGCGCAGACGGTGCGCACGATGGCGGCATCGTCGGCGCCAGAGGTCATCGAGAGCACGAAGGACTTGTCGATCTTCAGCTCGCCGATGGGAAGGCGCTTCAGTTGGGCCAGCGTCGAGTGGCCGGTGCCGAAGTCATCGAGGGCGAAGGTGACGCCGAGGCCGCGGAGACGTTCGAGGACGGGAAGGCTGCGGCGCAGGTCGGACATGATCGAGCTCTCGGTCAGCTCGAGGCAGAGGTCGACTCCCGCCACGCCGGAGCGGGTCAGCAGCTCGGCCACATCCTCAACCAACGTCGGTTGCAAGAGGCTTCGAGCCGACAGGTTCACCGAGACGCGTATGTCGTGGCCGGCCGCCTGCCAGGCCGCGGCCTGGTCGAGCGCTTCGCCCATCACCAGCTGGGTGAGGGGTCGGATGAGGCCGGTGTGCTCGGCGATCGAGATGAAGTCGTCGGGCATCACCAGCCCGCGCGTCGGATGGCGCCAGCGGACGAGGGCCTCCGCACCGACCGTCCGCAGTGACTCGAGCTCGACCTGGGGTTGGTAGTGCACCTCGAGCTCACCGACCTGGATGGCGTGGCGCAGCTCACCGACGAGCGACAGTCGCTCGGGGCTGTACTCGTCACGCTCAGGGCGGTAGAAGGCGATGTCGGTCTGGTCGGCCTTGGCCGCGTACATGGCCACATCAGCCCGCCGCAGCAAGGTGTCGGCGTCGGTGCCGTCGGCGGGCGAGGTGGCGATGCCGACGCTGGCCCCGACATCGACCGCCACGTCGGCCACCGGGAACGCCTGCTCGAGCACGGCGATGATGCCGCGGGCGACCTGCTCGGCTGCCGACTCGCTACCGATGTCGGTGAGGAGGATCCCGAACTCGTCGCCGCCAAGGCGGGCCACCATGTCGCCGTGGCGCAGGGCGGAGCGGACCCGCGCCCCGACCTGCTGGAGCAACGTGTCACCGTTGTGGTGGCCAAGCGTGTCGTTGACCTCCTTGAAGCGATCGAGATCAAGGAGGAGTACAGCGAGGGGCGTTCCCGCCTCCAGGTTGGCCGTCAGCTGGTCGGCAAAGAACGCTCTGTTCGGAAGGCCAGTCAGTGAATCGTGGTGCGAGCGGAAGTCGGCCTCGGCCGCCTGCTCCCGAAGGCGGCCGACCAGATCGGCGTTCTCGATCGCCACGGCGGCGTGGTTGGCGATGGTCGAGAAGACGTGCAGATCCTCGGCGCGGAAGGGCCGGACGTCGCCGCGGCGGTCGGCCACCACCAGGGTGCCGATCGGGCCCGACGTCCCAATGAGCGGAGCAGCTATCCCGGCTCGGACCTGGCCGCCGGGAAGGGGGCAGTCGGCCAGGGTGGCCACCCCGTCGGCGTGCACCTGCAGGTGAAGGTTGTGTCCTGGAGCACGGCGCGGCGTGTAGGTCGTGACCACCGAGTCATCGTCGTCGGCGGGGTCGACACCAGCCTCGCCGTTCGTCGACACCTGTACGAGGCCGGCGGGCGTCACCACGTAGGCCCAGGCCTGCTCGGCGTGCATGAGCTCGCGGGCCTGGTGCAGCAACGTGGTGATGACGCGGTCATGCAGCACGGCGTCACCCAGCTCGGTGCTGAAGCGATAGAGGTGCTCGAGGCGGTGGTGCTCGTCGCGAAAGCGGCGCTGCACCTGATATGAGATCACGACCATCAGCAGGACGACGGCCAGCAGGCCGACGGCGGAGGGCTGGTGGCGCAACAGGGTGACGGCCACCAGACCGACACACGTGTCGACGGCGGTGGCCACCGTGCCAACCAGCGACGACCACGAGATGTCGGGCTCCCAGCGCCGCTGGTAGAGCGAGATGGCAGCCACGATCGTGATGGTCAAGATGAGGTCGCCGGTGAGGGCGGCGGCCAGAGCTGGGCCCCAAGCGGCGGGCTCGACCGCGCCAGACGGATGCAAGAGATGGAACACCCAGAGGGCCGAGATGGTCTCGAGCCAGAACGAGCTGAGGTTGACGCTCAGCTTGAGCGGACCCTGCCGCCGCTTCATGACGAGAGCCGCCGCCGACCCCGTCAGCCGCGCCGCGATCAGGCCTGCGGGCCCCACGGTGAAGAGGCCGACCACCAGGGGGATGTTGCTCACCGAGATCGACAGCGTCTCCCGGCGATGCTCGACGTGGACGGGGAAGGCCTCGGCCAAGGCGAAGGCTGTGGCCAACGCCAGCCACGGAACGTGCAGCCGCGGTGCGGGCCAGCCACCCTCGAGGCAGCCGATGGTCAGGGCGGCAGCGGCGGCGATGATGCCGATGGTCAAGGCGACGACCGACGGGGCCGGATTCGCCCGGGGTTTCACGACGATGTCCAGGATTTCCCGGTCCAGGACGTCCCCGTCCAGGACTTGCCCGTCCACGCCGCGCCCGTCCATGACTTTCCGGTCCACGACTTGCCCTGCGGTTGAGCCGAGGTCCAGGAGTTTCCGGCCCAGGTGCTGTTCGTCCAGCTCTTCCCGGTCCAGCTCTTGCCTTGCCAACTCGAGCCGGTCCATGCCCCGCCGCTCGGGTCGTCGGTGCACCAGCACCCGCCCGTCCACTCGACGCCGTTCCAGACCCCGCCGGACCAGGTGGTACCAGCCGCCGTCGCGGGCGCCCACACCGCGGGCACCCAGGGCTGGCCGAAGATGTCCTGCTCACCGGTGAGCTCGGTCACGCCGTCGGCGACGTGGCCGGTGCCGCGAGCTTGCTCGAGGGAACCCGTCCCGGTCGCAGCCGCGAACGATTGCGTTGCTGTCGCGGGTACGGGTGCGTGAATTGCTCGCCATACGTTGACCTGTCCCGCGCCCTGGGCTCGGAGATCGGCGTTGGGCAACGACGCCGCTGTGGCCCTGAAGACCGCCTTGACTTCGTCGGGGGTGAGGCTAGGCCGAGCGCTCAGCAGGTCGGCGACGGCACCGGCCATGACGGCCGTCGCCTGGCTCGTCCCACTTCCTCGGAAGAAGCGGTCGTCGACCACCGCCGAGGGGTGGTTTTGGTCGATCTGACTCCCCGGGACGCGGAGGCTGGCTATGGAGACGCCGGGTGCCACGACGTCGACCGACCGGTTGGTGCTGCCCCGACTCGAGAAGTCGGCGACGCTGTCATCAGACGTGTCGTTGGTGGCATGCAGGTCGCTGGCCCCGACGGCGATGACGTACGGGTCGATGGCCGGATCAGTGAGGGCCGCGCGGGTCGTGCCGTCGTTGCCACCCGCCACCACCACGACGATGCCGTTGGCCCACGCCGTTTCGACCGCGTAGGCGAGAGGGTCGACCAGAGAGGGCTGCACGCTGTCGGTCCCGAACGAGAGGTTGAGCACGCGAATGTTGAGGCCGGTGTCGTCCTTGTGCTCGATCACCCAGTTGATGGCCGCCAGCATCTGCGAGACGTCGGCCGCACCGTCGTGGGATGCGACCTTCAGGCTGAGCAGATGGGCACCGGGGGCGACGCCTCGGAACGACCCGCCGACGCCATCACGCCCGGCGATGATCCCTGCCATGTGGGTCCCATGGCCGAAGCCGTCAAGGTGCTCGTCGCCCGGCACCTGGGACTCGAAGGAAAGGTCGGGACCGGAGATGACCTTCCCCTGACCGTCGAGCCCGTCCACGGGCGCCACGCCACTGTCGATCAGGGCGACCCCGACCCCGCCGCCGTCGTAGCCGCTCAGCCAGAGCTGGTCGGCGCCGACGGCGCGGACGACTTGATCTATCCGGGTGGGAGGAGTCGTGGTCGTGTCGTCCCAGCCCGCTCCACCGAGTCCGAGCACGCCGGTCACGACCTTGACCACGCCCCCGACGGTCGAGACGGCGCCCCTGACGGGCCCTGCCGTGGCCGCGGGCTGCGGCGAGGGCATGACCATCGCCCCCAAAGCCAGCGCCATCGCCGCCCCGAGCCCTCGTTTGAAGCCCCTGGCCCCCATCGACCCCCCAAACCCCGATCAGCCACGCCCCACTTGGCCGTCCGGTCTGCTTCAGACGCTCGTCCATAGTTGACCACCGACGGTGACCTTGCGCCAGGGCAAATCGCTTTTGTCCACCCACGCTGGTACCGGTCGGGGCGAATCAGCTCTCGTAGTCGACGGCCGCGGAGGCGGTGGCCCGCTCGCGGATGAAGGCCACCACCAGCTGATGGTCGGGGTGCTCGACGTAGGCCTCGAGGCCGGCCCGGTCGTCGAAGGTGGCTAGCACGGCCAGGTCATAGGACCGCTCGGTGTGCAGGATGTCGACGCCCGCCTTCATCGACCGCAAGGACGGCACCTTCCCGGCGAGGGCGTTGAGCCGGTCCCGGGCCTCGGCCGCCGCGTCGGGCTCCATCTTGAACAGGACGATGTGGGTGATCACGCCGTGAGTCTGCCCCCTTCGCCGGGTTTCATCGGCTGTTCATCACCAACCTGTCATTAGTGAACGAGGGTCCCTTATGGTGGCGCCGGGGCGGGGACCGGCCGCGCCCTGCTTCCCCCGTCTCCCGAAGAGGTTTTGCCGTGTTGAGTCGTCTTGGTCGCTGGTGCCACAACCGTCGGGGTGTCGTGGTCATCGCCTGGGTCGTCGTGCTGTTCGGCGCCAGCTTCGGATCCAAGGCGGCCGGCAGCGGCTTCTCGACGGCGTTCTCACTGCCCAACGTCGAGAGCGCCCGAGGTTTCGACATCCTCGACACGCACTTCAAAGGCCAGGCGGCGAGCGGCAACGGCGGCTCCATCGTGTTCAAGTCCACCAAGCCGATCACCGACCCGTCCGTCCAGGGTCCGATGAGTGAGTTCCTCGACCAGGTCGGCGCCATCAAGCCCTTGCACCTCGTCAGCCCGTACTCCCCCGCCGGCCAGCGCCAGGTCGCCAGCAGCGGGGCCCTCGCCGGACGCATCGCCTACGCGTCCGTCGACGTGCCCCGCAGCTTCACGGTCGAGAAGTCCGCCAAGGTGGCCAAGCAGGTCAAGGCCATGGCGCCGACGGTGCCCGGTCTGCAGATCGAGTACGGCGGGCAGATCTTCGCCAAGTTTGCTGCGCCGTCGTCGGAGACCCTCGGCCTGGCGTTCGCGGTCGTCATCCTGGTCATGGCGTTCGGCTCGGTGTTGGCCATGGGCCTGCCGGTGGCCACCGCCCTCGGCGGCATCGGCCTTGGGGTCGCCATCGTCACGTTGCTCAGCAACGTCATCTTGATGCCCGACTTCACCCTCTCCCTGGCCGGGATGATCGGCCTCGGTGTCGGCATCGACTACGCCCTGTTCATCGTCACCCGGTATCGAGAAGGCATCCACGCCGGGCTCGACACCGAGCACGCCACCGGCCTGGCCGTCAACACCGCGGGCCGCGCCGTGCTCTTCGCCGGCGTCACCGTCGTCATCTCTCTGCTCGGGATGCTGCTGATGAACCTGGCCTTCGTGCGGGGCCTGGCCATCGGCGCCGCCGTCACGGTCGTCATGACGATGGCCGCGTCGATCACCCTGCTTCCCGCCCTGCTCGGCTTCGCCGGCAACCGCCTCGAGCTGACGCGCTGGCGCGGCTTGATCGCCGCCTCCCTCGCCGCCATCGGGCTCTTCGGCCTGGGCTCGGGCCTCAAGGTCTTCTGGGTCGCCTTCCCGATGGCGGCCGTCGTCCTCGTGGTGGGTCTGTTCCTCGGGCCCCTCAAGCGGGAAGTGCCCAAGCGGGCGCCCAAGGCCCGTGAGCGCACCCTCCCCTACCGCTGGAGCCAGCTCATCCAGCGCCGGCCGTGGCCCGCGGTTGTCGTCGGCGCCGTCGTCCTCGGTCTGCTGGCCATCCCGCTGTTCTCGATCCGCTTGGGCTTCTCGGACGATGGCAACGCGGCCACGTCGACCACCACACGGCGGGCCTATGACCTGCTGGCCGAGGGCTTCGGGCCCGGGTTCAACGGGCCCCTCGTGCTGGCCAGTGAGGTGCCTGCCGGCGCCGATCTCACCGCTGGCTATCGCATCACGGCCGCTCTGAACCAGGACCCCGGAGTGGCCTTCGCCTCACCGCCCATCGGCAGCCCCGATGGCAAGGCGTACCTCTGGCAGGTGGTCCCGAAGTCGTCGCCCCAGGACAAGGCCACCAGCGACTTGGTGTATCGACTCAGAAGCTCAGTGCTGCCGCCCGCCACGGCGGGGTCGGGCTTGAAGGTGGCGGTCACCGGTTTCGTCGCCGTCAGCACCGACTTCTCCCACTACCTCGGCGCTCGTCTCCCGCTCTTCATCGGCGTGGTCTTGGCCCTGTCGTTCCTCTTGCTCATGGTGGTGTTCCGGTCCGTCCTGGTGCCCCTCAAGGCCGTCATCATGAACCTGGCATCGATCGGCGCCGCCTACGGGCTGGTGGTTGCGGTGTTCCAATGGGGCTGGGCCAAAGACGTGTTCGGCATTGGCAAGGGCGGCCCCATCGAACCCTTCGTCCCCATGATGATGTTCGCCATCGTCTTCGGCCTCTCGATGGACTACGAGGTCTTCCTGCTGTCGCGCATCAAGGAGGCCTACGACCATGGGGCCGAGAACGCCAAGGCCGTCGCCGACGGCCTGACGGCGACGGCCACCGTGATCACGGCCGCGGCCGCCATCATGGTGTTCGTCTTCGGCAGCTTCCTGCTCGAGCCCAACCGGGTGCTGAAGCTGTTCGGCCTCGGCCTGGCCAGCGCCGTGCTGCTCGATGCCACCGTCGTTCGCATGCTGCTGGTGCCCGCCGCCATGGAGCTGCTGGGTGACCGCAACTGGTGGGTGCCGAAGTGGCTGGGCAAGATCCTGCCCGAGGTCCACGTCGAGGGGACGGGCGACGACACCATGGCCGACATCGAAGGGGCCGTCCCCGCCCCCGTCTGAGAATGGGTGGCTAGACGGCCGACCAGGTGATGACGGGCGGGACCACCGCGGCGCAGCGCGGCGACCCGTCGGCCATGGTGAGGGCAACCTCGGCCCGCAACATCTTTCCCGCCGCCACGGCCTCGGCGATGGTCGGCGCGGCCGGCTTGAGCATGAGCTTGGCCCGGCGGAACATCCCGGCGAAGCCGTCGCTCACCTGGAGCCACGAGAGGTAGATGAAGCGGTCGCCGGGTCGGCCCTGGATGTAGGGGCCGCCCAGGTCGAGACCGACCTTGCCCTCCTTGACCGTGGCGTCGAAGCGCCAGCGGGCCTCGTCGGCATCGCCGGGGACGTAGTCGATGGGCTCCTTCCCCCGCTGGATGCCGACGTGGACGTTGGTGAAGCGGTTGCCGT
>JAUTXA010000192.1 GCA_030838265.1 Actinomycetota bacterium
GGGATGATCACCCTTGACGGGACGATGACCCTCGTCCTCCAAGGCGCCCTCGTGGGGATCGCCGGGGGCTGGCTGTACGCCCTCGTCCGCCGATGGCTGCCCCCCGGGCGGTGGGCGCGAGCCGGCAGCTTCACCGGGCTCCTCGTGCTGGTCACCTGGCCCGTCGTGCTCACCGGCGCGTACGAGTTCGTCCGGTACGTCTCAGCCCGCGTCTCAGTCCCGCTCTTCGCCCTGCTCTTCCCCATCTACGGGTTCGCGGCCTCACTCGTCGCCGAAGCGCTGGCTGGCGGCCGCGACAAGATCCTCGAGGGGCGGCGCGTACGTCTCTACCGCGCCGCGCTCGTACTCGCCTGCCTCCTCGGCGTGTACCAGGTCTGGAAGTCGCTGCACCTCGTGTACCACCTGGTCTGAACCCTCGGGAATACTCGGGGCGTGGGACGAGTCCTCCTCCTCCGTCACGGACAGTCGACCTGGAACGCCCAGGGCCGCTGGCAGGGCTGGGCCGACCCACCCCTGTCCGACGCGGGCGAGACCCAGGCCAAGGCGGCGGCCGCCCTGCTGGCCGGGTTCCGGTTCGACCGGGTGGTGAGCTCGGACCTCGAGCGGGCCCGGCGCACGGCCGAGATCATCTCCGCCGAGCTCGACCTCGGAGACGTGCTCATCGAGGAAGGCCTCCGCGAGCGCGACGTGGGCGAGTGGTCGGGCAAGACGAGGCCCGAGATCGACGAGCTCTGGCCCGGCGCCATGCAGGCCTGGCGGGAGGGCCGCCTCGAGCGACCGCCGGGCGGAGAGAGCGTCGCCGAGATGACGGCGCGGATCATTCCCACCATCGAGCGGCTCTCCGGGGACGAGGACGCCGGCGGGATGGTGCTCGCCCTCACCCACGGCGGAGTGATCCACCTCGTCGAGCGCCACTACCAGGGCGACCAGTCGGCGACGGCCAACCTCTGCGGCCGCTGGGTGGCCCGTGGCCCGCGGCTCGGCGACGTCTTCGCCTTCGACCACGGCGCACCAACCACGATCTTGTAACGGCGGCCCGGTACGGTCGCTGCCATGTCGATGCAACCCGTCCTCCCGTTCGAGGCCGACGCCCCGGTCCCGCCCCGCGTCGAGGTCATCCGCAGCCCCAAGCGGCGCAAGACGATCCAAGCTCGCATGGTCGACGGCGTGATCCAGATCCACATCCCGGCCTGGATGTCGAAGACCGAGGAGCACGAGACGGTCGAGCGCATGGTCGCCCGCGTGCTGCGCAAGAACGACGCCTCCGAGGTCGACCTCGACTCCCGAGCCTCGTCGCTGGCCACCCGCCACGGCCTGCCCCGGCCGACCAGCATCCGATGGGTGAGCAACCAGAGCACGCAGTGGGGCTCGTGCACGCCGGTCGATGGCGCCATCCGCATCTCCGACCGGCTGGTGGCCTTCCCGCCATGGGTGCTCGACGCCGTGATCGTCCATGAGCTGGCCCACTTGGTCGTGCTGGGACACACCGCGGAGTTCCACGAGCTCTGCAACCGCTATCCCCTCACTGAGCGGGCTCGCGGCTTCCTGATCGCCAAGGGGTGGGGCGACGATGAGTGACGCGCCCTTCGAGGTCGCCCGCCTCGACCACGTCCAGCTGGCCATGCCCGCCGGGCTCGAGGACACGGCGCAGGCCTTCTACGAGGGGTTGCTGGGCTTGCCCCGGGTGCCGAAGCCGGCGCCGCTGGCCGCCCGCGGCGGTTGCTGGTTCGAGTCGGCGAACGTGAAGGTCCACCTCGGTGTCGAGGACGACTTCCGTCCGGCGCGCAAGGCCCATCCCGCCCTCGCCGTGCGGGGCCTCTCCGAGCTCATCCACCGTCTCGAGGGCAATGGAGTCGAGGTGCGGGTCGGCGACGAGCCCGGGCAGGTCTACGTCGATGACCCCTTCGGCAACCGCATCGAGCTGCGCAGCGAGGCCTGAGGGGCGGTTGCGCCGGCACCGACGGTAACGTCGGTCGTCGTGACCCCCAACGCCGATCGCTCGGCCACTCCTCCGTCGCTCACCTTGTCGGTGGTGTTCGGCGTGGTCGGCGCCGTGCTGTTGGTGGCAGCCATCGTCTTCAGCGCGACGGCCGTGTTCGTCGCCGCCTTTGTCGCTGGCACCAGCTCGCTCATCTCCGCCCTTTACTGGCGCAGCCAGCTCATCGCCGACTGGCGGGCCGCCCACGGTCAGACCCGCCCTCCCGGCGGCATCATCTGACGCCCTGGGTCTCTAGGCCTGTAGCGGCTGGGCGTCACGCCAGGCCGCCTCGAGACGACCGAGGTCGGTGACCGGGGGCGTGCCCTTGCGGTACTCCGAAAGGATCCCTCGCCAGTTGTTGGTTGCCTCGAGACGCCCGAGGAGGGCGCTCACGCCCCAGACGACCCGGTCGAGGATGACGTAGCTGGTCGGCATGTTGAGCTTCTTGATGACGGGGCCGTACTTGCCCTGCATGTCGACGACCGTCTGCAGCGCCTTCGCTGTCCAGTCCTTGGTGTAGTGGAAGCGGTCGGCGAGGAAGGGCTCGTAGGGGCCGCGCACGTACTCGAAGATGTAGGACGGGTCGAGGCCGTGATCCGACGGGAGGAAGCCGGCGTCGATGGCGGCCGCCACCACCTGATCGGGGTCGCGGTCGAGGATGCGGTCGAGGACCATCGTCAGGCCCTCGAGCTCGCCCTTCGACCAGCGCTTCACCAGCCCGAAGTCGAGGAAGGTGATGCTGCCGTCGGGGTGGAAGCGGTAGTTCCCTGGGTGCGGGTCGCCGTTGAAGATCCCGAAGTGATGGATGGCGCCCTGGGTGAAGCGCATGATCACCTCGGCGGCGTGGTCCTTGGTCGGCTGGTCGGCCGTGTCGAGGAACTCGGCCCAACGCTGCCCGTCGACCCACTCGCTGGTGAGGACGCGCTGGCTGCTGCGCTCGGGGATGACCTGGGGCACCCGGATGAAGGGATGGTCGGCGTAGCGCTCGGCGAACTCCTGCTGGTGCTGGGCTTCGAGCCGGTAATCGAGCTCGTCGGCCATCCGGGCCCGCAGCTCGTCGACCAGCGCCTTCACGTCGAGGTTCTTCAGGGCGAAGCTGGCGAACATGCCGTAAAGCAGCTCGGCGTTGTCGAGATCGCCTTTGATGGCCTTGTCGACGCCCGGGTACTGGACCTTGACGGCGACGATCCGTCCGTCGGGCATCACCGCCCGGTGGACCTGGCCGATCGAGGCCGCCGCGACGGGGACGGGATCCCAGTCGAGGAAGAGGTGGTCGGGGTCGTGGCCGAGCTCGTCGCGGATGACTCCCTCCGCCAGGCTCGGGGCCATCGGCGGGACGTCGGCCTGCAGGGTGGCGAGGGCGGCCTG
>JAUTXA010000218.1 GCA_030838265.1 Actinomycetota bacterium
ATGGCGCGGGCCATCTCGGCCTTCTTGAGCTCATCGGCGGCCAGCTCGACCTCGCGGGCGGTGGCGACCAACCAACGGGCACTCCCGCCGTCGGCCATGAGGCGCTGGGTCTCGAGCTTGAGCTGCAAAAGCTCGAGGAGCTGCCGCTCCCACCACAACGCCCGTGCCACCTCCCGCAGCTCCATGCCTTCTCCTCTCCCGCGTCCACCTGCCCTATCGGCTGGCGGCGGCGAGATGTGAGGACGATGAGGCGGCAATCAGGCCAGCAAGCCCAAAGCCACGGCCCGGGCCACGGCCTCGTGGCGGTCGCCCACGCCGAGCTTGTTGTAGATGTGCGAAAGGTGGGTTTTGACCGTCGCCGGGGTGACGTACAGGGCGTCGGCAATCTCCTTGTTGGCGCTCCCGGCCGCCAGCATGGCGAGCACCTCGCGCTCCTTGGTGGTGAGCAGGGCATCGGTGTCGGCGCCCGCCGCCAGCCCGCCGACCTCGGGGCCGTGGGCGGCCAGGGCCAGGACGGCGGGCGACAGCGACCGCTCACCATCGAGGACAGCGGCCACCGCGGTGGCCAGCTCGTCGCCTGCCGCGGCACGCACCAGGACACCCTCGGTGCCGAGGCTGAGCAGCTCGTTGAGCTCGTTGCGGTCGAGCTGGGTCACCAGGCAGATGACGGAGGGGGGCGACTCGAGCGCCTTGGCCTGGCGGACGACCTCGGCCGCCGACAGATCGTCGATGAGCCCGGCGATGAGCAGGTCGGGATGGGCGTGAACGGCGGCCAGCATGCCGTCGCGGCCGTGCTCGGACTCGCCCACCACCCGCACGCCGGCCGAGCGCAGGACGGCGGTGATGCCCAGGCGGACAAGGGCCCACCGATCGATGATCAAGGCGGTGGCCGACACTGCCGACATGGTACGGCGAGTCGGGTGCCCGCCGACCGGGGTGACTAGTCACTCCGAGCCGGTTGTCACCGCTTGTCCGGGTGGGGCGGTTGACGAGGATCATCCCCTCGGCCGATCGGGAAGCGACGGCGACAAGCCGACACCTGATGCATGCATACGTCGGGGGACGCAGGGACGGATCGCTCGCGCGAGGACGAACTGGTGCGGGAGCACCTCGCTCTCGTGCACTACGCAGTGGCCGAGATCGCGTCGCGCTTGCCGCGCCACGTGGGCCGTGACGACCTGGTGTCGGCGGGCATGGCCGGCCTGGCTCAGGCCGCTCGCAGCTTCGATCCCGACCGAGGCATCCGCTTCGACCGCTTCGCCTCGACCCGCATCAAGGGCGCCCTTCTCGACGAGCTGCGCACCGCCGACTGGGCCAGCCGCTCGGTGCGGAGTCGCTCCCGCCGGGTCAACGAGACCTCCGACCGGCTCACCGCGTCCCTCGGCCGCGTCCCCTCCTCCCAGGAGGTCGCCGATGACATGGGCGTCGCCCGGGCCGAGGTCGAGTCCTTGGCTGGTGACGTCCATCGGGCCCTCGTCCTGAACGTCGAGTCGCTCATCGGCGACGGCGCCGGCGACGACCTCTTCCCCGACGGCGGCCCCACCCCCGACGAGCTGCTGCTCGACCAGGAGCGCCGGGCCTACCTCGTCGACGCCGTCGCCCTCCTCCCCGAGCGCCTGCGCACCGTCGTGGTCGCCTACTTCTTCGAAGAGCGGCCCATGCAGGACCTGGCCGACGAGCTGAACGTGTCGCCGTCGCGCATCTCCCAGATGCGGGCCGAGGCTCTCGTCCTCCTGAAGGAGGGCATCGACAGCCAACTCGACCCCGAGACCGTCGAGAGCGAGGGCACGGGCCGAGTGGCCCGGCGCAAGACCGCCTACTTCGACGCCATCGCCAGCCGCCGCACCACCCTTGGCCGCCTGGCCGGGCCGGCCACCCTCGGCAGCCTGGCCGCCGCCTCGGCTTGATCCTTCCCGTCTGCTAGCTCGACGGCGCTACCGTCGCCGGCATGGCAGAGCGGCAGCAGGTCTCGTCGGGGTCGCCGTTCGAGGCGAGCATCGGCTTCAGCCGGGCCGTGCGCGTCGGCAACCGCGTGCTGGTGTCGGGGACAGCGCCGATCTGGCCGGACGGGTCGTGTCCCGACGACGCCGAGGCTCAGGCGGCTCGGTGCTTCGAGATCATCCTGGCCGCCTTGGCCGAGGCCGGAGCATCGGCCAAGGACGTGGTGCGGACGCGCATGTTCCTCACCGACCCGTCCGACGGCGACGCGGTCGGGCGAGCCCACGGCCAGGTGTTCGCCGACATCCGTCCCGCGGCCACCATGGTCGCGGTGGCCGCACTGCTCGACCCCAGGTGGAAGGTCGAGATCGAGGCCGAAGCCGTCATCGACCGCTGGCCCGGTCGCTGACGTGCGGAGGGCCCCTTAGCGTCCGTCGGTGATGCCGAGGACCTCGGGGAGGGGCTCGGCGTGGACCACGGTGAGCCGCCTGGTGGCCCGGGTGAGGACGACGAAGAGGGCCCGCAGCCCTTGGGCCGCCTCGGCGGTGATGCGGGCGGGCTCGACGACCACCACCGAGTCGAACTCGAGGCCCTTGACCACGTCGACGGGCACCAAGGTGACGGGAGCGTCGAGGCCGTTGGCCGCCGGCTCACCGAAGTCGACGCCCGCCGCGGCGAGGGCCTCGCGCAGGGGGGCGATCATCGACCGGGTGGCGATCACGGCGACCGTCCCCCGAGCCATGGCCTCGCTCTCGGCCCCGGCCACGCGGGCCACCTCGGCCGCCAGCTCGCCGGCCGACACTGGGCAGAACATCGGCTCGTCGCCGCCCGACCGCACTGACTCGGGGGCCCGCACATGGGGGGCGGCCACGGCCAGGACGCGGGTGGCCAGCTCCATGATCTCGGCCGGCGTCCGGTAGTTGACCGTCAGCTCGACGACCTCCGCGTCTCGTTTCGAGGGGAGGTGGGCGAGGACCTCGTCCCACTGCTTCGGGGCCCACCGGCCCGTGGCCTGAGCCACATCGCCGACCACCGTCATCGACCCGCCCAGCGAGCGGCGGGTCAGCATCCGCAGCTGCATGGGCGACAGGTCTTGGGCTTCGTCGACGACGATGTGGCCGAAGCCCCTGATCTCGTCCTTCTCTCGAGCCGGCTGACGCCGCGCCCCCAGCAACACCCGGGCCTCGTCGAGCAGCGCCATGTCGGCCGATGTCCAGGCGATGTCGTCGAACGAGCGGCTCCGGGCCCGGAACAACGAAAGGGCCTCCTCCTCGCTCAAGATGTTGCGGCCCGCCGACCGCAGCAGGGGCTTGGCGCCGTAGAGGTCGTGCAGCAGCTCGAGCGGCGTGAGGATGGGCCACATGCGATCGAGCACCTCGACCACCGCGGGCTGGCCCCGCAGGGCGTCGGCCAGGTCGTCGACGCTGCGGTCGGCGCTCTCGCCCAAGCCGGTGCCGCCCCGCAGCTCGACGCGGCGGGCCCGCTCGATCGACTCGGTGTAGCGCTCGTGAAGGTGGCGGTAGAGCAGGTTCTCGAGCTGGCGGCGCCGGGCGTTGTGGGTGCCGCCCCGCCGGCGCACGGCCGCGACCAACGAGGCCGAGGCCTCGACCGAGACCCGCAGCACCAGGGGCCCGAAAGGGATCTCGGCCTGGCGGGTCAACGGCCGTTGCCGGTCGCGCACGGCCCGAGCCAGCACCTTGACCATGCGGACGTCGCCCTTGACCCGACCTGCCACCGCGCCGTCGTCACCGGTGGCACGCGCCCCACCGAACAAGCCGTCGATCGAGGTGAGCGTCACCCCCGTCTCGCCGAGGGACGGGAGGACGAACTCGATGTAGCGGAGGAAGAGCGGGTTGGGCCCGACGACGAGCACGCCCTGGCGCTCGAGGGGGAAGCGGTAGGTGTAGAGCAGATAGGCGGCGCGGTGCAGAGCGACCGCCGTCTTGCCCGTCCCCGGTCCGCCCTGCACGACGAGCACGCCGGGCAGCGGGGCCCGGATGATCTCGTCCTGCTCGCGCTGGACGGTGGCGACGATGTCGCGCATGCGGCCGGAGCGGCCGCGCTCGAGGGCGGTGAGCAGCGCCTCAGGGCCACTGAGCTCGAGGACACCGGTGCCATCGCCGCTCGCCTTGTCGGGATCGCCGTCGACCATGAGCCGACCGGCGCCGAAGAGCTCGTCCTCGATGCCGAGAAGGTGCGGGCCGTGCGTGGCGAAGTGGCGGCGCAGCCGCAGACCCATCGGGTGACGGCCCGTGGCCCGGTAGAAGGGCTCGGCCACCGGGGCTCGCCAGTCGACGACGAGGGGCTCCTGGTCCTCGCCCGAGATGGCCAGGCGACCGATGTGGAAGCTCTCGCCCCCGGGCACGGCGGGGTCCTCGCTCGGGGCCGAGTCGATGCGCCCGAAGCAGAGGGCTTCGTCGCCGATGTCGAGCTGCTCGAGGCGTTGGAGGCTGGTGCGCACCACGATGTCGCGCTCGGTGAGCGACTGGGGTGTCCCCTTCCCGGGCCGGCCGAGGGCCTCACCCAGGCGGGACGATGCGGCCTGGCGCATGGCCTCCAGGCGCTCGTACGCCCGAGCGAGGTAGGCCTGTTCGGCGGCAAGATCCGGATGAGTGGTGGCCACGTGTCCCTAGCCCCCCGCTGCCGGGGGAACAGTCGATCATAGGGCCTCGACGGCTCCTTCGGCAGACCGGGCCGCCTACGATGCGGGCCATGGCCACGACGACCGAGGTCAAGGCCCTGTTGGGGGGCACGTCACTGCCGCCCGAGCTGGTCGACGAGCTGCTCGACGGCGCCACCGCGACGTGGCTCATGGGCGAGCGGGCCGACACCGTGGCCGCCGACCTCGTCCTCTGCCATCCGCGCCTGGCCCTCGCCGAGGTCCGGGCCCAGGTGTTCCCCTCGTCGGACGGCGGCTGGCGCCTGGCCGTCGCGACTCGTGATCGCCCGGGGCTCCTGGCGGCCATCGCCGGTGTCCTGGCCACCCACCGCCTGTCGATCACCACCGGTTCGGGCACGGCCTGGCCGGCCCACGACGTGGCCCTGATGCGGGTCACGGCCCATCCCCGCGACGACAGCCACGGAGCCGGCCCCGAGGGCCAGCCCGACGACATCGACTGGGACGCCATCGGTGACGACCTGCGCTCGGTCATCGCCGAAGGCCGGCGGGTGGCGCCGACCTTCCTCCACGTGCCCGACGCCGTGATCGAGGTCATGCCCGCCGGCGACCGGACACTCGTGACCGTCACCTGCCCCGACCGGGTCGGACTCCTCTGGGCCATCACCTCGTGGTTCGAGGACAACGACTGCAACATCGAAGAGGCCAGCGTCACCAGCGACGGCGAGAAGGGCGTGGGCCACTTCGTCGTCACCGGCACGGTCGACCCCGGCAGCCTCACCACGGCGCTGACAGGTGCGGCGGCCGAGCCCATCCTGCTGGCCTCGGGGAAGTGGATCGTCCGCGGGATCGGCGTCGGGCTCGGCATCACCTGGGGCATCGTCCGGGCCCTGCGCAAGCGCGCCCTCGGGTAGGGCTTCGGGCCCGCCCTTCGCTAGCGTCGTCGGGCCATGGGCGTCGACGACACCTTTCTCCGAGCCTGCCGGATGGAGCCCGTCGAACGCGTCCCGGTGTGGTTCATGCGCCAGGCGGGGCGGAGCCTTCCCGAGTACCGCGCCATCCGCGAGAAGGCGGCGATGTTCGACATCATGCGCGACCCGGCCCTCACCGCCGAGGTCACCATGCAGCCCGTCCGACGACTGGGCGTCGACGCCGCCGTGTTCTTCTCGGACATCGTCGCCCCCCTGATGGGGATCGGCCTCGACGTCGAGCTCAAGCCCGGCGTGGGGCCGGTGTTCGCCGAGCCCTTCACCAGTGAGGCCGACCTGGCCCGCCTCCGTCCCCTCGAGCCCGAGGCCGACGTCCCCTGGATGCTCGAGGCCATCCGCCTGCTGGTCAACGAGCTCGAGGTCCCGCTCATCGGCTTCGCCGGCGCCCCCTTCACGGTCGCCAGCTACCTGATCGAGGGTGGCCCGTCACGGACGTACGGCAAGACCAAGGCCATGATGCTTGGGGCCCCCGAGCTGTTCGCCCAGATCCTCGACCGCCTGGCCGACCTCGCCATCGCCACCTTGCGGGCCCAGGTCGACGCCG
>JAUTXA010000167.1 GCA_030838265.1 Actinomycetota bacterium
CGGGGTGAACGTCGACGGCGTGATGCGGACCTTGCAGGTGCGGGGCTACGTCGACGAGGTCGCCCGCGACCCTGGCCCCGGGCAGGCCGTGCTCTACGGCACCAGCCGCCTCTTCCTCGAGCGCCTCGGTCTCGACAGCCTCGACGACCTTCCGCCTCTCGGGCAGTTCGTCCCCGGTGCCGAGGTGGTCGAGGCCCTCGAGCACGGCCTCCTGGCCGACATCAGCGCCAACGTCGATGCCGACATGCACGACGACACGAGCAGCGACGTCAGCGGCGAAGTCAGCGGCGAAGTCAGCGGCGAGGTCGAGGACGGGCCCGAACCCAGCGAGTGACGGCTGACGAAGGCGTCCGGCTCCAGAAGGTCTTGGCCCAGACCGGGTTCGGGAGCAGGCGGGTGTGCGACAACCTCATTGCCGAGGGACGGGTGCGGGTCAACGGCGAGATCGCCGAGCTCGGGCGCCGAGTCGACGCCGACCACGACGTCATCGAGGTCGACCGGGTGCCGGTGTCGGTGCGACCCGGACTCGTCTACTACCTGTTGAACAAGCCGCCCGGCGTGGTGACGACGGCCGACGACCCCCAAGGCCGCCCGACGGTGGTGCAGCTGGTGCCGGAGGAGCCCCGGGTGTTCCCCGTCGGCCGCCTCGACTTCGAGACCGAGGGCCTGTTGCTCTTGACCAACGATGGCGACCTCACCCACCGGCTGACCCATCCCTCCTTCGGGGTCGAGAAGGAGTACCTGGCTGAAGTCGACGGCGAACCCTCGCCGGGCGCGGTCACCAGGCTGCGCAAGGGCGTCGACCTCGACGACGGCCCGACGGCGCCGGCCAAGGTCAGCGTGGTGGCGCCCAATGCGCTGCGCATCGCCATCCACGAGGGTCGCAACCGCCAGGTGCGGCGCATGTGCGAGGCGGTCGGCCACCCCGTCATCCGCCTCGTCCGCATCCGCATCGGGCCCATCGCCGAGCGTTCGCTCAAGCCGGGGGAGTGGCGCGAGCTCACGCCCGCCGAGGTCAGGTCGTTAGAGACGGCGGCGGCCCGCCGGTAGAGTCCGTCCGTGTCCCAGGCAATCCGCGGCGTGCGCGGCGCGACCACGGTCGATGCCGACACCGTCGAGCAGGTCACCGAGCGCACCCACGCCCTGTTGGGCGAGATGCTGCGCCGGAACAACCTCGACAACGAGAGCATCATCTCGATCCTGTTCACGGCGACGGACGACATCCACTCGATCTTCCCCGCCACCGCGGCACGCGACATCGGGCTGGGCGACGTTCCCCTCATCTGCGCGCGCGAGCTCGACATCGTGGGCGGCACCCCGAGGTGCATCCGGGTACTGATGCACGCGTCGGTCGACGTGCCCCGGAGCGAGGTGCACCACGTCTACCTCGAGGGGGCCAAGGGGCTTCGCGATGACCTCCCCGAATGATCAGCCCCGGGCCGGCGTTGTCGGCACCGGGTTGATCGGGGGCTCGATCGGGTTGGCCTTGCGGGCCAAGGGCTGGCACGTCACCGGCCGCGACCGCGACGAGGCGCGGGCGGCGCGGGCCCTCGAGCTGGGCGCCTTGGACGCGGTGGGTGACGACCCCGAGGCCGACGTGACGTTCGTGGCCACGCCGGTGGGAGTCATGGCGGCGTCGGTGCGAGAGGCCCTAGACGCGGGCCGCGGTTGGGTGACCGATGTCGGCAGTGTGAAGGCGGCGTTGGCCGGCGAGGTCGACGACCCGCGGTTCGTGGGCGGGCACCCCATGGCCGGCTCGGAGCAGGAGGGGGTCGACGGGGCCGACGCTGCCCTGTTCGAGGGGGCGACCTGGGTGCTGACACCAACGGCGTCGACCGACCCCGAGGGCTACGCCCGGGTGCGCTCGGTGGTCTCGTCGCTCGGGGCCGACGTGGTGGCCGTCTCGCCCGAGCGTCATGACGCCCTCGTGGCCCTTGTCTCCCACGTGCCCCACCTGACGGCCGCCACCCTGATGGGCCTGGCCGCCGAGGGTGCCGAGGAGCACGCCACGTTGCTACGGCTGGCGGCGGGAGGGTTTCGCGACATGACCCGTATCGCGGCCGGCCACCCGGGGATCTGGCCTGACATCTGCGCCGAGAACCGCGGCGCCATCGTGGCCGTGCTCGACCAGCTCATCGAGGCATTGGGCCAGATGCGCCGTACCGTCGATGCCGCCGACCGGGACGCCCTCCTCGACTGGTTGGAGCGGGCCCGGGTGGCGCGCCTCAACCTTCCGTCGCGCGCCGCGGCCCGTCCCGAGAACCTGGCCGAGGTGCGCGTGCCCGTGCCCGACCGCCCTGGCGTCCTGGCCGAGATCACCACGTTGGCCGGCGAGCTGGCGGTGAACATCCACGATCTCGAGATCGCCCACTCGGCCGAGGGCGATCGCGGCGTGCTGCTGCTCGTCATCGACGCCGAGTCGGGTGACCTGGTGCGGGGCGCGCTGCTGGCCCGTGGCTTCCGTCCGTCGGTGCAGGCCCTCGGATGAGTGTGTTCGCCATCAGCCGGTGCACGAGTGGCTTGCAGGGTCACATCCACGTGCCGGGCGACAAGTCGATCTCGCACCGGGCCCTGCTGTTCGGGGCCTTGGCCGAGGGGCCGTCGCTGATCAACGGGCTCTCGTCGGGCCACGACGTGGCCCGCACCTGGGCCGCCGTCCATGCCATGGGGGCCGAGCTCCGGCTGGCGGTCGGCGGCTGGCGGGTCACGGGCGGCGGGCGCAGTCGGCTGCGGCAGCCCGAGGGGCCCCTGCAGGCCGGCAACTCGGGGACGACGATGCGCCTCTTGGGCGGCTTCTGCGCCTCTTTTCCGTGGAAGGTGCGCATCGGCGGGGACGCCTCGCTGTCGACCCGTCCCATGGATCGCATCGCCCACCCCCTCGAGGCCATGGGTGCGGTGGTGAAGGGAAAGGGTGAGCGGGTGCTGCCGCCCATCACCATCGAAGGCGGCTCGTTGCGGGGGATCGACTACACCCTGCCCGTGCCGAGCGCCCAGGTGAAGTCGGCCGTGCTCATCGCCGGCCTCGGAGCCGAGGGCGAGACCGTGGTGCGCGAGTCCATCCCGACGAGGGCCCACACCGAGGAGATGCTGGCCGCCTTCGGCGTCGACGTAACCAGCATTGACGGCGTCATCCGGCTGCGCCCGGGTCCCATCGAACCCTTCACCCTCGACGTTCCGGGCGATCCGTCCCAGGCCGCCTTCTGGGTCGTGGCGGCCGCCATCACGCCGGGCAGCGACCTCACGATCCACCGGGTCTACATCGGGCCGGCCCGAGCCGCCTTTCTCGGTGTCCTCACGCGGATGGGCGCGTTGCTCGATCTCGAGCGGCACGACGACATGACCGCCGACATCCGCGTCCGCCACAGCTCCCTCGAGGCCACCGAGGTGCATGGCGCCGAGGTGGCGGGCCTCATCGACGAGATCCCGGCCCTGGCCGTCGCTGCCGCGGTGGCCACGGGGACGACGGTCTTCCGCGACGCCAGCGAGCTGCGGGTGAAGGAGACCGACCGCATCGCCACCGTCGCGTCGGAGCTGGCCAAGCTCGGTGTCGAGGTCGAGACGTTCGACGACGGGCTGGCGGTGACTGGTGGCAAACCCCTGGTGGGGGCGCCGACGACGTCGCACGGCGACCACCGAGTGGCCATGGCCATGGCCGTCGCCGGGTTGGTCGCCTCGGGGACGACCCGCGTAGAAGGATGGGAAGCGGTGGACACCAGCTACCCCGACTTCGACGAAGAGCTCGGCCTGTGCGCGTCATAGCCATCGACGGCCCGGCCGGTTCCGGGAAGTCGACCGTGGCCCGGGCCGTCGCCCAGCGTCTCGGCCTCGACTACCTCGACACCGGTGCCATGTACCGCTCGGTTGCCTTCGCCTGCCTGCGGCGCGGCATCGACCCGCTCGATGCCGAGAAGGTCGCCGCCCTGGCGCCGTCCCTGGACATCGAGGTGGCCGGCAGGGTGACCGTCGACGGTGACGACGCCACCGAGGCGATCCGCAGCCCCGAGGTCACCAAGGCGGTCACCGCCGTCGCCGCCAACCCCGAGGTGCGAGCCGAGATGGTGAGGCGACAGCGGGCGTGGGCCGAGAGCCGGGGCGGGGGAGTGGTCGAGGGCCGCGACATAGGGTCGGTGGTCTTCCCGCAGGCCGCGGTGAAGGTGTACCTGACGGCCAGCGACGAGGAGCGGGCCCGGCGGCGCAGCCACGAGGTGCGGGCCGACGACGTCACGGCCGTCGCCGCCGACATCGCCCGGCGCGACCATGCCGATTCGACCCGCGAGGCCTCGCCCCTCCACGTCGCCGAAGGAGCAACCGTGATCGACACCACCGGCCACACCGTCGACGAGATCGTCGACCAGGTGATCGGGATGCTGCCATGAGTGTTGGCGACCGGGCGTCACTCGGGCTGTATCGGGCGGTGCGGGGATTGATCGCCGGTCTCGCCGCTCTTCTCTTCCGGATGCGCATCGAAGGGGCCAAGAACATCCCGTCGACCGGCGCCTTCGTGCTGGCCCCGGTGCACCGATCGAACCTCGACTTCGCCCTGGTTGCCCCCATCACCAAGCGGCGCATGCGCTACATGGGGAAGGACTCGCTGTGGAAGGGGCCCAAGATCTTTGGCGCCTTCATCAGCGCGCTGGGTGCGTTCCCGGTCCATCGGGGTAGCGCGGACCGCGAGGCGCTGCGGCGATGCATCGAGGTGGTCGAGCGGGGCGAGCCCCTCGTGCTCTTCCCTGAAGGGACCCGCAAGTCTGGTCCCGTCGTCGAGGACATCTTCGAGGGGGCGGCCTATGTGGCCACCAAAGCCGGCATCCCGGTGGTGCCCGTTGGCATCGGCGGCTCGGAGCGGGCCATGCCGAAGGGGGCCAAGATGATCAAGCCGGGCCGCATCGTGATCGTGGTGGGGGCCGCGCTCGAGGCCGAGCGCCCGGCCGACGGGTCCCGCCCGTCGCGGCGCGCCACCCATGAGCTGACCGAGCGCCTCCACAAGGAGCTGCAGCGCCTCTTCGACGAGGCTCAGGTCAAGGCCGGCGCGTAGGGTGGCGGCCGTGGCCATCACGGTGCTTGATCCGCTCCTGTCCGACGACGCCGCCGACCAGATGGTCGAGCTGTGGCACTCGTACGGCAGCTATCAGCAGTACAGCAACGAGGGCTTCGACACGACCTTCGCCCCTGAGCTGGCGCAGCGCTACGACGCGGCGGTGAACTTCGTCCGCACCGGCGGTCGCTTTGGCCGGAAGGAGGACACGCGACTGCTGGCGGCCCGCACCAACTACTTCCGCGAGACCTACTTCTACGGCGAGCACGCCTGCTCCGCGGGGATCGAGGCCTTTCGGGACGACGTCGGCTTGGCCGCGGCGGCGCGGGCGTTGCACGACCGGCCCGTCACCGTGCCGGCCATCGTCTACGCCAACGTGCTGCTGCCGGGCCAGGAGCTGGCCGTGCACACCGACGTCCCCGAGTTTCGGGGTGCCAACCGCCGGCTCATCCCGCAGTGGCTGCTGGTCGTCATGCGCCACTCCGAGCTGTTCGAGCCCTGGCGTCTGCGCATCGCGACCGGCATCGCCTACTTCGGCCACGCCAAGGGCGGCGAGCTGGCCTACTACCCGGACGGGGCGGCGGGGCGCGCCGAGGTGTACGCGCCACACCACAACACCGCCGCCCTACTCGACACCGACTCCATCTTCCACGGCGTCGACCGAGTCATCGGCGACGACTCACCGTTGGCCCGGCTCAAGCCGGGGATGCGACTGCACCCCGATGGCGGCGAGCAGTGGTCGGTGCGAACGGCCGCGGGCGACGTCATGGCGTCGTATGGGACGGATGACCTGCGCTACTCGGTCTCGTGGAAGGCCTACTGCTTCGCCGACGAGGCCGAGCGGGCGGCGTGGGAGTCGCACGACGACGATCTCGCCCTCGGCTTCATCCTCACCACCCTCGAGGACGACCTGCGGGCCAAGGGCGCCCTCGTCGGCGACCGCCCGTCCGACGCCACCTTCGGCAAGCTCCTCATCGACACCTACATCCACTTCCCGGCCCCCCAACCCGCCTAAGTCTCGCCGCAGATTGGGCAGCTAGACGTCCAACGGATTGGGCTAGGGCGCGGGTGGGCCCTCGAGTTGGCGGTAGCGGGTGGGGGTGGCGAAGCCCATGCGGGTGTAGACGGGCTCGCCGGCGCTGGAGGCCTGCAGGATCGAGCAGGTGGCACCGCCGTGGGCGCCCGCCCTCGCCGCGGCCCACGTGAGGGCGGCGCCGTAGCCCTTCCCCCGCCGGTCGGGCGCGGTGGCGACGTTGTAGACGCCCGCCACGCCGTGGCGCAGGAAGACGGACGCGGTAGCGACCGGAACGTCGTCGACGAAGCCAACGACCGACGAGAACCCGTCGACGGCGTGCAGCGAGGGCCCGAACATCATCAGAGCGATCTCGACGGGCATGCCGAACCCGGCGCCGAGCACCTGGCAGTAGGGCTCGATCTGGTCGGACCCGACCGTCACGATGGCGAGCTCGGACGGCGGCGCCGGTGCCTCGGGGATCGGGTCCATCACCATGAGCGGCGGCTGCCAGTGCTCGACCAGTCCGGCGTCGAGCCCGGCCTCGGCCACCCCTGGGCTGACCTCGTCTCGGAAGTAGAGGACAAACGGACTGTCGAGCCCGCCGTAGTGGGCGATCACCTGGGCCACGACCGACGCAGGGTCTGCTGCTCCGTTCAAGAAGGCGGGGTTGAAGAGCGGCACCGGTATGCCGCTCGAGAGCAGATTGAGATCGCCCTCCGCTGTGACGGCCGGCTTCGGCCCGACCGCGAGCACCGCAGTCCAGGCCGCGACCATGTTGCGGTCGGCCGCGGCCAGCACGTCGCCGATGCCCCCCATCGACAGGCGGCTACAGGCTCTTGGGGTTGCTGAAGACCTTGCGGACGGCGTCCTCGAAGTGCTCGAGGGGCTCGGTGTCGTAGTCGGGGTCGAAGGCTCGCTGATCCCACTCGTCGGCGAAGCGGGCGGCCAGCTCCCACTCGTCGGCCGACAGGGCGTCGCGGTGCTTCTCGCGGGCGTTGGGGTCGCCGCCGAAGTGGGCGTAGTAGTGCTTGCCCTGGAAGTCCTGATGGACCTTGATCATCTTGAAGACCTCGTCCCGCACGTAGGGCTTGAGGATCTCGGCTGCGATGCCGGGGTGGTTCGGCACCGAGATGGCCTTGCCGATGTCGTGGCACAGGGCGGCCACCACGACTTCGGGGTCGGCGCCGGCCCGCTCGGCCAGGGTCGCCGTCTGCAGGCAATGGGTGAGCTGGTCGGTGGCGAAGCCGTCGGTGATGTTCGACAGCGACCGGAGCATGCCCAGGATGGCCTCGGGGGTGCGGGACTGGTTGGCAAAGGTCTGCTTGCCGATCTCGGCCCACTGCTCCTGGGTGGACTCGTCCATGCGGGTGAAGGTCGTCATACCGGCAATTCTCGCGCCAGGACGTCGCTGGCGGCCACGCTGCGGTCATCGGCCAGCAGGTTGCCGCTCAGGCCCGGGCCGCCGAGGGCCAGGTTGATGGCGCCGGTGAGGCCGCGCATGAGCTCCCGCAGCTCGCGCGGGGGAGGGAAGTACTCCTCTTCGGTGGTGACGTCGACGAGCTCGACCCCGCCGGAAGGAGCGAGACGGGCGACCACGGCCTCGACGAGGTCCTCGGGCGCCGAGGCGCCAGCGGTGACCCCCACCAAGCCGGTGAGGTCGGTGGGCACCTCGTCGACGGCGTTGACGCGGACGACGGGGCCGGAGCAGAGGCTGCGCGCCACCCGCTCGAGGGCGAGGGTGTTCGACGAGTTGGCCGAGCCGATGACGACCACGGCGTCAGCGCGCTGCGCGATGGCCTTCAGCGCCGACTGCCGGTTGGTGGTGGCGAAGCACAGGTCACTGCGGCCCGGCATCCAGACCTCGGGGAAGCGCTGGCGGACCGCGTCCTGGACGCCGGCCCACTCGTCGTGCGACAGCGTGGTCTGGGCCAGCAGGGCCACCGGTCCGTCCGGCGTGTCCAACGAGAGCACGTCGTCGACCTTCTCGACCAGGCGGACGGACTCAGGGGCGACGGCCATCGTGCCCACCGCCTCGTCGTGGCCCTCGTGGCCCACATAGATGACCGTGTAGCCCTTGCCGGCGCGCATTCGCACCTCGTGGTGGACCTTGGTGACGAGCGGGCACACGGCGTCGACCACGACGCCGCCGTGGGCCCGGGCCGCGGCTACCACCTCAGGCGCCGAACCGTGGGCGCTGAGCATGAGGGGAGCACCAGCCGGCACTTCGGCGATGTCGTCGACAAAGACCACGCCCATGGCCCGGAAACGGTCGACGACGACCTGGTTGTGCACGATCTCGTGGTAGCAGTAGACGGGCGGCTCGAAGACGCGCACCATCCACGACAGGGCCTTGATGGCCATCTCGACCCCGGCGCAGAAGCCCCTGGGCGCGGCGAGCAGCACGCGTTCGACGGGCACGACTTCAGGCTACTTGCCTCCCTCCCGTATCCTTTCGCCATGGCGCTGCCCCTCGTGGTGGCCGTCGACCCCGACTCGCCGGCTGCCCGGGCTGGCCTGCTCCCCGGTGACGAGATCGTCTCTCTCAACGGCCAGGCTCCCCGTGATGTCATCGAATACCGCCTGCTCGCCGACGAACCTGACGTCGACGTGGCTCTTCGGCGCGGGGGTCTCGAGCTATCGGTGGCCGTCGAGAAGGACGCCGGCGCCGGGCTCGGCATCGAGGTTGATTCCGCCCTGTTCGACCAGGTGCGGACGTGCGACAACCACTGCGAGTTCTGCTTCATCTTCCAGCTGCCGCCCGGACTGCGGAAGAGCCTCTATGTCAAGGACGACGACTACCGGCTGTCGTTCCTCTACGGCAACTTCACCACTCTGACCCGATTCACCGAGGCTGACCTCGAGCGCGTGGTCACCGAAGGCCTCGGCCCGCTCTACGTGAGCATCCACGCCACCGACCCCGACGTGCGGTCGACCATGCTGCGCAACAAGAGGGGCGCGACGAGCCTGCGCTGGCTGCGGGCCCTGCTCGACCATGGCATCGAGGTGCATGGCCAGGTCGTGGTCTGTCCCGGCCAGAACGACGGCGCCATCCTCGAGGACACCCTCGCCGGCGTCCTCGACCGCTTCCCCGAGCTGGCCAGCCTCGCCGTCGTGCCGCTGGGGGTCAGCAAGCACTCAAAGGAGGGCGGCCTTCGTCCCCACACCGTGGCCGAGGCCGAGGTGGTCGTCGACTTGGTGACGGAGTGGCAAGAGATCTTCCGCACCGCCCTCGGTCATCGCCTCGTGTTCGCGGCCGACGAGTACTACCTGCTCGCCCAGCGACCCTTCCCCGACGCCCGCACCTACGAGGGCTTCGCCATGCACGAGGACGGCATCGGGATGGCCCGGGCCTTCGAGTCCGAGCTCCTCGGCGTCACCGACGAGGTGCAGGGGGTGAAGTCGGGCTTCTTCGCCTGGGTCGACGGCGCCCCGCCCGAGGGCTACCGCGCCCCGCGGACCAACGGCGACGGCGACGGCATCAGCGACCGGCCGCCCGTCCCCGCCGACGCCCCCGTCGCCATCGTGACGGGTGAGTACGGGGCCCGCGTGCTCGAGCCGCTGGTGGCCTCGCTCGGCCGCCGCGACGTCCGCATCGTCACCGTGAAGAACGACTTCTTCGGCGGCAACATCGCGGTCGCCGGCCTGCTGGCCGGAGAGGACGTGGCCCGCGCCCTCATGGGCGAGCCCGAGGGCCACCGCTACCTGCTTCCCGACGTCTGCCTCTCGAAGGGGGCCTTCCTCGACGGGCCCACGCCGGCCGACCTACCCCGTCCCGTCGAGGTGCTGCCCACCGATGGACGGGCCCTGCGCACCGCCCTGCTCGGCCTGGGGGCCTGACGTGCCCCGCCCCGTGGTGGCCGTGGTCGGCCGCCCCAACGTCGGGAAGTCGACGCTCGTCAACCGCATCATCGGGCGACGCGAGGCCATCGTCGAGGAGAAGCCCGGCGTCACCCGCGACCGCAAAGTGGTCACGGCCGAGTGGAACGGCCGCCACTTCGACCTGGTCGACACCGGGGGCTGGCTGGCCACCGAGCACGCCCTGCACTCCCAGGTCAGCGCCCAGGCCGAGCGGGCCATCGCCGAGGCCGATGTGGTGATGATGGTGGTCGACACGACCGTCGGCGCCACCGACGAGGACGACCGGGTGGCACGATTGCTGCGCCGGGCCGACCGTCCCGTCCTCGTTGTGGCCAACAAGGTCGACTCCGAGCACCGCGAGGGTGACGCCTGGCAGCTGGTGCGTCTCGGCCTGGGTGACCCCTGGCCCGTGAGCGCCATCCACGGTCGAGGCACCGGCGACCTGCTCGATGCCCTGGTGAAGTTGTTGCCGGCGTCCGATGACGACGAAGGCGATGCGGCCGATCAAGGGCGGGACGACGACGGGGGACCCCGCCTCATGGCCGTCGCCATCGTCGGCCGCCCCAACGTCGGGAAGTCAACCCTGTTCAACCGGATGATCGGCGACGAGCGATCGGTCGTGCACGACGAGCCGGGCACCACCCGCGACACCGTCGACACCATCGTCGACACCGACGACGGCCCCCTGCGGTTCGTCGACACCGCGGGGATGCGACGCCGGGCCAAGACGGCATCGGGCGCCGAGTACTACTCGCTGGTGCGGGCCCTGCAGGCCGTCGACCAGTCCGACATCGCCCTGCTCGTCATCGACGCCACCGAGGGCGTGACCCATCAGGACCAGCGCCTGGCCGAGCGCATCGACGCCGCCGGCACCGCGGTGGTCATCCTCCTCAACAAGTGGGAGCTGCTCGACGCCGAGGGACGGGCGACCGTGCAGGAAGACGTCGAGGATCGACTCGCCTTCCTGGGGTATTCGCCCATCCTCAAGCTCAGCGCCAAGACGGGGATGGGGGTGCAGAAGCTGTTGCCCGCCCTCCACAGCTCGATCGACGCCTACCACCGCCGCATCCCGACCCGTGAGCTGAACAAGCTGATCCAGGAAGCCCAAGCCGCCCACCAGGCCCCAGGGGGCCGGATCCTCTACGCCACCCAGGGCGCCACCGATCCGCCCACGTTCACCCTGTTCACCAACCGCAGCCTGCCGCCCACCTACCTGCGCTACATCGAGCGTCGCATCCGGGAGCACTTCGGCTTCGGGCCGACCCCGCTCAAGCTCCGGGTGCGCCGCCGGAGCGGATCATGACCCGCCGGGCATTACCGTTGTGGCCGACATGGTGAACCAGCCCCTGCTGGCGGCCGTCGCCGCGGCCTGCGTCGTCGCCGCCTTCCTGTGGGGCCGCTCCAGCCTTCGACTCGAGCGAGCGTGCAAGCGCATCGAGGGCGAGTGGCGGGCCAGCGGCGAGGGGCGCGAGGCCGCCGA
>JAUTXA010000249.1 GCA_030838265.1 Actinomycetota bacterium
CCCCAACTCGATTGCCAACATCTGGAGGCGGGGCGGGGCGATGAGACGGAGGAGGTAGCGACCGAGCAATGCTCCAATTCGTGGTCAGGCGCCTCCTGATCTCCATCCCGCTGGTCCTTCTCTCGTCCTTCCTGGTCTTCGTACTGGTGGCCAACAGCGGCGACCCGCTCGAGTCCCTCCGGATCAACCCGCGTGTGTCGCAGGCCACCATCCACCAGCGCGAGCGCGACCTGCACCTCGACAAGCCAGTGATCCAGCGATACGGCATCTGGATCTCGGACCTAGCCAAAGGCGACCTGGGCAAGGACAACGGTCAGTCGCCTGTGTCGGGCCAGCTCTACCGGGCCGTGCTCGTCACCCTCCGCCTGGTCGTCGTGTCGATCGTCCTCGCCGTGTTGATCGCCTTGATCATCGGGGTGATCGGAGCGCTTCGCCAGTACTCGCTCTTCGACTACTCGACCACGTTCGCTGCGTTCTTGTTCTTCTCCCTCCCGGTGTTCTGGCTGGCCGCTCTCCTCAAGCTCTACGGCGTGCGTCTCAATCAGTGGTTCGGTCACCGGTGGGTGTACACGATCGGGCAGCAGTCGGCCGACCTCCATGGCGGGCTCTTGGCTCGCCTGGGCGACTACGCCGGCCACATGGTGCTGCCGGCCTTTACCCTGATCGTCATCAGCATGGCGCAGTACAGCCGCTTCGTCCGCTCGTCGATGCTCGACGTCCTCTCCAGCGACTACGTGCGCACCGCCGAGGCCAAGGGCCTCTCTAGGAGGCGGGTGGTGATGCGCCACGCCCTGCGCAACGCGCTCATCCCCGTCACGACCGTCGTCACCCTTGACTTCGGCGCGGTGATTGGTGGAGCGGTCGTCACCGAGGCCGTCTTTGGCTGGAAGGGGATGGGAACGCTCTTGATCACCGGCGTCCAGCAGTTCGACGTCAACATCGTTCAGGCCTGGCTCTTGGTGACGGCCGTGATGGTCGTCCTCTTCAACCTCCTGGCCGACGTCATCTACGCCTACCTCGATCCGAGGATCCGTCTTGGCTAACAAGGGAACCCCCAAAGGAGAGGGCGACGAAGCCCACGAGCCGCCCCTGATCTCGGCCGCCGTCCCCGCGGTCGAGGCGCCCGCCAGCCATGAGGGTGTCGAGTCGGCGGCGGCCAGCGGACTCAACGTCGAGACACGCAGCCAGTGGCGGCTGGTGACCCGGCGCTTCCTCCGCCACCGCTTGGCCATGATCGCCCTGGCCATCCTGGTGTTCGTGATCCTGCTCTCGCTCGTCGGTGGCCGGGTGTGGCATTACCACTACGACGACCTGTCGGTCGACTTCTCGTCGGGCCCCTCGCTGCATCACCCCATGGGCACCGATGGCATCGGACACGACACGTTCGCCCAGGTCCTGCGCGGCGCCCAGAAGTCGGTGCAGATCATGCTGCTCGTGGCCCTCTTCTCCACCACTATCGGCGTGACCATCGGCGCCATCGCCGGGTTCTACGGCGGTCTCGTCGACGCCGTGCTCATGCGATTCATCGACCTGTTGCTGACCATCCCGACGCTCGCCGTCCTCGCCGTCTTGGCCAACAAGGTGCGACAGAGCGGGAGCTGGTTCGGCATCGCCCTGATCATCGCCCTCTTGGTGTGGACGTCGATCGCGCGCGTCGTTCGGGCCGAGATCCTGTCGTTGCGGGAGAAGGAGTTCGTCGAAGCGGCACGGGCGGCGGGGGCTAGCGATCGCCGCATCATCTTCCGCCATCTCCTCCCCAACGTGGTGGGGTCGATCATCGTCAGCGCCACGCTCACCATGGCGGCGGCCATCCTGATCGAGACGACCCTGTCGTACCTCGGCCTCGGCATCAAGGTCCCCGACACCTCGCTCGGCCTGCTCGTCTCCGACGGGCAGACGGCGGCTGAGACTCGCCCGTGGCTCTTCTACTTCCCGGGCCTGTTCATCATCGTCATCGTCCTGTGCGTGAACTTCATCGGTGATGGCCTGCGCGACGCCTTCGATCCGAAGCAGAACCGGGTGAGGGCGTGAGCGTCGGCGCGCCGGCACCGGCCGCAAGAGAGCCGGTCCTCGAGGTCCAAGACCTCGAGGTCGAGTTCGTGACCGAAGACGGCCCTCTCCGGGCGGTTCGAGGCCTGAGCTACCACCTCGAGCCAGGCGAGGTTCTCGGCGTCGTGGGCGAGTCTGGCTCCGGCAAGTCGGTGGCGGCCATGGCCCTTCTGGGCCTCCTCCCCAAGACGGCGCGCATCACCGGGTCGGCTCGGTTCGAGGGCGACGAGCTCGTTGGCATGGGTCGAGACGAGATGAACGCGGTGCGAGGCAAGCGGATCGCCATGGTCTTCCAAGACCCGATGACTTCTCTCAACCCCGTCCACCGCGTGGGAGCCCAGATAGCGGAGGCCATCATGGCCTCAGGGACGGTAGAGAAGAAGGATGCCGCCCAGCGCGCAGTCAGCCTGCTCGAGCGAGTCGGCATCCCCGAGGCGCGGACCCGCGCCAGGGACTACCCACACCAGTTCTCGGGCGGCATGCGCCAGCGCGCCGTGATCGCTATGGCCATGGCCAACGATCCCGACGTGCTCATCGCCGATGAGCCGACGACTGCGCTCGACGTCACCGTGCAGGCGCAGGTCCTCGAGACGCTGGTGGCGGCGCAAGCTGAGACGCAGGCGGCGATGATCCTCATCACCCACGACCTGGGTGTCATAGCCAACATGGCGTCGCGTGTGCTCGTCATGTACGCCGGTAAAGCGGTCGAGACGGGCAGCATCACCGACATCTTCGATCGCCCGAGGATGCCGTACACCCTCGGGCTGCTCGGATCCTTGCCTTCCATCGACGCCGAGGACGAGCGCCTGACCCCGATCACCGGCTCGCCCCCGTCACTGCTCAATCTGCCGCCGGGCTGCCCCTTTGCCCCCCGCTGTCCCATGACGCGGGCCCGTTGCCTCGAGGAGGAGCCACAGCTGCGGCCCGTCGGCGGCCCTGGCCACCATGCCGCTTGCCACTTCGCGGAAGAGCTCAGTGCCGTCGACCGACCCGACGAGGTGTTCGCCGTCACGGCCGCAGACCCGGTGATGACCGATGAGCTCGAGGGACCCCAGCCGTGAGCATGCAGACGGCGTCGGCTTCGGGCGGCGCGTCCACCACCGAAGATACGCCCCTGCTGCAGGTGACCGATCTGGTCAAGCACTTCCCGATCCTGGGCGGGAACATCATCCGCCGCACGGTTGGCGAGGTGCAGGCGGTGAGCGGCGTGTCCCTCCACGTCGATGATCGGGAGACGCTTGGCATCGTCGGCGAGTCAGGCTGTGGCAAGTCCACATTGGGACGCACGATCATGCAGCTGCTCCCTGCCACCTCTGGGTCAGTGCGATTCGACGGGGTCGAGCTGACTGAGCTGGGCCGACGCGAGCTGCGAGCCAAACGGCGAGACATCCAAATCGTCTTCCAGGATCCCTACGCCTCGCTCAACCCGCGTCTTCCGGTGAGCGCCATCGTCGGCGAGCCGCTGACCATTCACGGGGTCAAGGGCGGGAAGGAGCGGGTCGCCGAGCTGCTGCGCCTGGTGGGCCTGAACCCCGAGCACGCCAACCGCTATCCCCACGAGTTCTCGGGTGGGCAGCGGCAGCGGGTCGGCATCGCACGGGCTCTGGCCCTCGAACCGAAGCTCCTCGTGCTCGACGAGCCGGTGTCCGCACTCGACGTCAGCATCCAGGCCGGCGTCCTCAACCTGCTCACCGACCTGCAGGACCGTCTCGGATTGGCCTACGTCTTCATCGCCCACGATCTGTCGGTGGTACGCCACATCTCCGACCGGGTGGCCGTCATGTATCTGGGCAAGATCGTCGAAATCGGCGCTCGCAAGGACATCTACGAGAAGCCCTCGCACCCCTACACCCAGGCGCTGCTCTCCGCTGTCCCGATCCCCGATCCGCGGCGGGAGCGCAACCGCAAGCGGATCATCCTCACGGGTGACGTGCCCAGCCCCGTCGACCCTCCGTCGGGCTGCCGCTTCCGCACCCGGTGCTGGAAGGCGCAAGACATCTGTGCCGAGGAGGAGCCAGCTTTGGTAGACCGAGGGCAGGGCCACCCGTCGGCCTGCCACTTCGCCGAGATCCAAAAGCTCATCTGACCGCCATGCGCCGCCCCCTCGCCCTCCTGCTCGTCGTGGCCGCCGTCATGTCGGTCGCCTGCAACTCGGGCAAGAAGGCGGCGACCCCCGCAACCCCGCGCCGCGGCGGTGTCCTCCGTCTCGGGGTGGCGACACCGGCGTCACTTGACCCGGCCCAGGCCCGCAGCATCGAGGAGACGCTGTTGGCCGACCAGCTCTTCGACGGCGTGACGACCTACGACCCCAAGACCCTGCTCGCCGTGCCGGCCTTGGCCTCGGGGTGGACGGCGTCGGCTGATCAGAAGCAGTTCGACTTCAACATCCGTGCCGACGCAACGTTCGAGAGCGGACGTCACGTCGTGGCGGCCGATGTGAAGTACACGCTGGAGCGAATCGCCAAGAAGGGCTCGGGCTCGCCCGCCGCCGACCTGCTCGAGCTCATCTCCGGCTACAAAGCGGTGGCCGACGGCTCCACGACGATCCTGGCCGGCGTCACGACCCCGAGCCCGTTGGTCCTGCGCATCCAGCTCGACCAGCCCCTATCGGCCCTGCCCAGCTTGCTGGCCAGTCCGCTCTTCGGCGTGGTGGCCGGAGAAGCTGCCAGCGCGCCGCACCCGAAGATCCCATTCGCCCAGGCCCCGATCGACGGCAGCGGACCCTTCGTGTTCAAGGGGAAGGTGGGCGAGGTCCTCCATCTGGCCCGACGACCGAAGGGCAGCGCCTACCTGGCCGGGATCGACGTGCACCAGTACAAGGACGTACCCGCGGCCTACGCCGCCTTCCGCCGCGGTGCAGTCGACTGGAGCCGGGTGCCTCCCGACGACGTGGCGACCGCAGGCCCTCGCTACGGGCGCCGCCTTTTCACGCCCTATGTGGCCGAGCTGTTCTACGCCTTCAACGTCAGGAGCCCGAAGCTCAGCGACGCCCGGTTCCGTCAGGCCATCGTCCAAGCAGTCGACACCAGCGCCATCATCCGCGGCGTCTACCAGAACACCGTCCTCCCCATCAAGAACGTGGTGGTGAAGGGCGTCCCCGGTGCGCAGCAGGATGCCTGTCGCGATCACTGTGCCTTCAACCCCGATGCCTCGCGCCGTCTGATCCGTGAGGTGTTCCATGGCCCGGCGCCACAGATCTTCCTCGATTTCGACGAGGACGAGGTCCAGCGAGCGGTGGCCAGCGCCATCAGCAACGATCTGAAGGCTGTCGGCATCACCGCCACGCTGCGGCCTCATTCGCCAAACGACTACGCCACGTTCGCGGCGAGCGGGAACCAGGAGGTCTTCCGCCTCGGTTGGATCGCCCCCTATCCGTCGCCCGATGCCTTCTTGGCCCCCCTCTTCGCCAATGGCTCGCGGTCGAACCTCACCGGGTTCTCACAACCGGGCGTCGACAAGGAGCTGGCGCTGGCCCGATCGTCGGCCAACCCGCTGCTCCAGATCCAGGCTTACCAGCGGGTCGAGAACGCGGTTCTCGCTCTCGCTCCCGTGTTGCCCATCGCTCAGTTCCAGATCCAGGCCGTCGATCGCCCGACGGTGCACGGCCTGGTGCCCACTCCGATGGCGAGCTTCGACGCGTCCAAGGTCTGGGTCGACCCGATCAAGAAGTGAAGCCGGGCCTCGGCCTCACCCCGCCCCGCGGCCGTCCTCTCTCGGTTGTTCTCGTCGTGGCTGCCTCCGTTGTTCTGGCCCTGGGCGGGGGCGGGTGCACCCACGGTCGGAGGCGGGCGACTCCTCCGGGGGGCACCACCTCGTCGTCGGTCCGTTCGGTTGGCGATCACCCTCGCGGCGGCTCGGCCCGGGTGGGGATGTGGGGTGACCCCGACCCTGCCGCGCCGACGTTGGCCGGTGCCGCAGCGCGGGCGCTGGTCCTTCCTCAGCTCTACGTGGCCCAGCCCGATGGGTCGTGGAAGCCGTCGCTGGTCGCGCCGGGATCCGGTCGTCTCGCCGCCGATCACCAGTCGGCATCGTTCCGACTGCGGCCTGGGGCGCGGTGGTCCGACGGCTCGCCCATCACGGCGGCCGATCTGCGGCGGACCGCTGACACCCGCTTCGTCTCGAGCGTCGACGACCCGGTCGCCGGTGGACCGATCACCGTCCACTTCTCCCATCCCTT
>JAUTXA010000169.1 GCA_030838265.1 Actinomycetota bacterium
CCCCCCGCCCCGACCTGCCTCTTTCTGTGCAAACTGGGCCGGAAATCGACCCGTTCCGGGTCGATTTCCGGCCCAGTTTGCACAGAAAGAGGCAGGTCGGGGCGGGTCGGGGCGAGGGGGCGCGGCGGCGGCGGGTCGGGGCGAGGGGGCGGGGCGGGGCGGGGGGCGGCGGCGGGGCGGAGTTAGGGGTTGAGTTAGGGGTTGAGGGCCTCGCGCAGGGCGATGCCGGCCTCGTCGACGACCGTGGCGCCGGCCGGGAAGAGGGACCCCATCCCGAAGAAGGCGTGGATCTGCCCGTCGTAGCGCGAGACCTTGACCGGCACCCCGGCCTGCTCGAGCCGCATGGCGTAGGCCTCGCCCTCGTCGCGCAGCGGGTCGAGCTCGGCGGTGATGACGAGGGCGGGGGGCAGGCCGGCGAGATCGCTGGCCGCGATGGGCGACACCCTCGGGTCCGAGCGGTCGGCGTCGGGGCCGAGGTAGATGTCCCAGAACCACGTCATGGTGGCGGCGGTGAGGAGCTTGCCTTCGCCGTTCTCCCGCATCGAGGGATAGCTCATGGCGGCATCGACGGCCGGATAGATGAGCAACTGGAAGGCGATGGACGGGCCGCCCGCTTCCCGCGCCCGCAGGGTGGTCACGGCCGAGAGGTTGCCGCCCGCGCTGTCGCCGGCCACGGCGAGGCGCGTGCCGTCCCCCCCGATCTCGTCGGCGTGGGCCGCCAGCCACTCGACGGCCGCCAGGGCATCGTCGGCCGCGGCCGGGAAGGGAGCCTCGGGCGGGCGCCGGTACTCGACGCTCACCACCAGGCAACCCGAGGCGAGGGCCAGCTGGCGACAGAGCGAATCGTGGGAGTCGACGCTGCCCAACACCCATCCGCCCCCGTGGAAGAAGGCGACCACCGGGAGCCCGTCGGCGTCCGCGGTGGGCCGGTAGGCCCGCGCCGGGATGTCGCCGGCCGGCCCGGGGATGGCGATGTCGGTGACCGAAGGGAGCTCGGGGCCCGATCCGGCCAGGGAGAGGTAGGCCGCCCACCCCTGGCGGGCCTGCTCGACGCCGACCTCCTCCGCCGGTGGGCCGGCGTTGGCGTTGATGGCGGTCAGGAAGCCAAGGACAGCGGGATCATCGGCCACGGCGTGCGACAGTAGCCACGTGCCTCGCTTCGACGACACTGCCGCCCTGGCCTCGAACTGGCGCAGCGTGCTGGCCGCCGATGCCTGCCTCGGGGTGATCGCCCTGCTGGTCGGGCTGCTGGTGCTGCTGTTCATCAACATCTGGGTGGGGGCGGCGGCGTGCGCGTTGAGCCTGGCCTACCTGGTGCTCGTGGCGGTGAGGGCCCGCAAGTGGAAGGCCCTCCGGACCGAAGCCGGGCTCTAGAAGCGCAGGCCGTCGCCGCTGCCGTCGGTCTCGTCGGGGTCGATGACGACGATGTCCCAGCGGTCGAGGCAGTCCTCGCAGCGGTAGACGACGACGTCGCCCGGGTAGGGCGGGTTGTCGGGCGCCCACGTGACCATGAGGTGGCACCGGCCGCCGCAGTCGATGCAGTCGATGATGTCTTCGAGCTCGGGCGCGCTCACCGCGAGGTCACCCGTCCCCCTCACCCTGCACCTGGACGAAGAGGCCTGTGGCCTGGACGGCGACCGTCCCGTCCGCCAACAGGAGCCGGCCTTGGACGCGCATCGTCCGCCGCGGCCGCTCGGTCTCCCGCCACGCCTCGATGCGCACGGGCTGGCCGTCGAGGGCGATGCCCTTGCGGTACTTCAGCTCGAGGGTGGCCGTCACACAATGGACGCCGTCGAGGGCGAAGCCGAGGCTGGCCATGGTCTCGTCGAGGACTGTGGCGGCCAGCCCGCCGTGCAGGTAGCCGGGCGGCCCGTGCTGGTCGGCCCGGGGCCGGAAGGTGGCGACCAGGCCCGGTGGCTCGAGGCTCCACTCCAGGCCGAGGCCGAGCGGGTCGGCGACCTCGGTCAACGGGGCTTCGGCGTCCCGCACGCCGGGTCGTCGACGATGAGGGGCTGCACGTCGGTCTTGCTGTGGGTGGCCATGTAGAGGCGCTTGCCGGGCTGGAAGCTGTCGCACACCGTGAACACGTTGCCCACGCCGTTGGGCATCTCGATGACGTCGACGGGACCGCGCTGCTTCTTGCCGATCGGCGCGTCGCGCAGGCCGCGCTTGTCGTTGTAGCTGGTGCACGAGGTGAGCAGGAGCACGCCGAGCATCGAGCCGATGAGGAGTCGTCGCATCGCCGGACGTTACCGTCGGGGTCGTGCGAGTCGTCGGGGGGAAGGCGAGGGGCCGGCGCCTGCAGGCGCCAAAGGGTCTGGCCACCAGGCCCACCTCCGACCGGGTGCGGGAGGCGACGTTCAACGCCCTCGAGAGCATCAACGCCCTGCGCGATGCCGTCGTGCTCGACCTGTTCGCAGGGACGGGCGCCATGGGGATCGAGGCCCTGTCGCGGGGCGCGACGGCCGCCACCTTCGTCGATGACGACCGCGCCGCAGTGGCGACGGTGAAGGCCAACCTGGCCGCCACCGGCTTCGAGGGCCGTGTCGTCAACGGCGATGTGATCCATCACCTGCGCACCGGTGGACGGGCGGGAGCCACGTTGGTGCTCGTCGATCCGCCGTACAGCTTCGACCAATGGGACGAGCTCTTGGCCCTCATCCACGACGCCGAGGTGGCCGTCGCCGTGCTCGAGTCCGACCGAGAGATCGACCCTGGCGAGGCGTGGCGGGTTCGAAGGTCAAAGCGCTACGGCGGTACCGTGGTGACAATCGCTTCCCCCGCCGAAAACCGATTTTTCGGCTGACAGAAAGGCCGTCGTTGAGGACTGCGCTCAACCCGGGCTCCTTCGATCCCTTCCACAACGGACATCTCGAGATCGTCGAGACGGCATCGGAGCTCTTCGATCAGGTCGTGGTCGCCGTCATCCGCAACCCGGCCAAGACGCCGCTGTTCACGCTCGAGGAGCGGCTCGAGATGCTCACCGAGGCCTTGGTCCCCTTCGACAACGTGAAGATCGTGGCCATGAAGAAGCTCACCGTCGACGTGGCCAAGGACGTCGGGGCCGACGTGATCGTCAAGGGCCTGCGGGTGGCGTCGGACTTCGAGTACGAGCTGCAGCAGGCTCAGATGAACCGGGCCATCTCCGGCATCGAGACCGTGTTCCTGCCCTGCGCCAGCGACAGCTCGTTCATCGCCTCGTCGTTGGTGCGCCAGATCGCCCAGTACGGCGGGGCCGACCGCGTCGGGTCGATGGTGCCGCCCGTCGTGGCCGCCCGGCTGCGGGAGAAGTTCAACCAGTGAGCGAGCTCAGTGCCGACCAGCCCGACGCCGAGACGCTGATCCGCCGCGTCCACGAGATCATCAACAACACGCGCACGTTCCCCATGTCGTCGTCGTCGAAGCTCGACAACAAGGACGAGGTCCTCGAGCTGCTGCAGGAAGCCCTCGATCGCTACCCGCCCGAGCTGCGCGAGGCCCGGCACATGCTCAAGGAGCGCCAGGAGTACCTCGACAAGGTGAAGCGCGAGGGCGACGAGATCCTCGACGCGGCGCGCGTCCAGGCCGAGCGCATGGTGCAGCGCCAGGAGATCGTCCGCGAGGCCCAGGCCTACGCCAAGCGCACCGTCGAGGACGCGCGCGAGGAGTCCCGTCGCCTCCGCCACGAGGCCGAGGACTACTGCGACCAAAAGCTGGGCGCCTTCGAGGTCGTCCTCGACCGCACCATCAAGACCGTGCAGGCCGGCCGGGAGAAGCTCCGGGTGGCCCCGCTGGCGTCGTCCGGCCTCGAAGGCGACGACAGCCTGTTGGGAGTCGACGGCGCTGACGACGCCTTCTTCGACCAAGACACCACCTAGCCCCCCTTCGGCTTCGCGTTCGCCTTCGCTGTGCGGTCATCCCCCTTCTGCGTCTCGGTCACCGACCTGGTGCGCGCCCCCGGCAACCGCAAGCGGGTGCAGGCCGCCGGACGCATCGCCGACCTGAGCGTCACGTCGGCCCGGGTCGTCCCAGGATCGGATGTGGGCGTTGAAGCGGTGCTCGACGCCATGTCGGAAGACGCCATCCTGGCCACGGGGACGGTCACCGCCACCTGGGAGGGGGAGTGCCGCCGGTGCCTGGGACCAGCCACCGGCACCATCACCGTCGAGGTGCGGGACATCTTCGATGCGACCGGCGACACCGAGGAGACGTATCCTCTGCGCGGCGATCAGGTCGACCTGGAGCCGTTGGCGCGCGACGCCGTCATGCTCGAGCTGCCCCAAGCCCCCCTCTGCTCGGAGGAGTGCGCGGGTCTGTGCGAGATGTGCGGGGCGAATCGCAACGACAGCGACTGCGGGCACCGCCCTGACACCACAGATCCGAGATGGGCCGCCCTCGATGAGCTGCGGTCCGAGACCACAGAGTGAGCGACTGAGCCATGGCTGTTCCCAAGAAGAAGACATCGAAGGCCAAGACCCGCATGCGCCGGGCCTCGAGCTGGAAGCTGTCGGCCCCGCCGCGCAGCATCTGCCCGCAGTGCGCCCAGGCCAAGCTGCCCCACGTGGTGTGCGGCAACTGCGGTTGGTACGGCGGCCGCCAGGCCATCGAAGTCGACTGAGCCGCGGGCGGTGAGCGTGAGCCTTCCCGTCGCGGTCGACGCCATGGGGGGCGACAAGGCGCCGGCCGAGATCGTGGCTGGCGCCGTGCGCGCCGCCGCCGAGCTGGGCGTGCCCGTCGTGCTCGTGGGCCAGCCCGAGGTCCTCGCCGATCTCGACACCGGAGGCCTCGAGGTCATTCCGGCATCCGAGGTCATCGGCATGCACGACGACCCGGGCCAGGGGGTCCGGCGCAAGAAGGACTCGTCGCTGGTGCGCGCCGCCGAGGCCGTGCGCGACGGCACGGCCTGCGCCATGGTCAGCGCCGGCAACACGGGCGCCACCATGGCCTCGGCCCTGCTGCGGATGGGCCGCATCTCGGGCGTGCAGCGGCCCGCCATCGCCACACCCATCCCCGTCCCCGGGACGACGCCCACGATCCTGCTCGATGCCGGGGCCAACGCCGAGTGCCAGGCGGCCTGGCTGGTGCAGTTCGCCCAGATGGGGTCGGTGTTCGCCACCGAGCGCTACGGCATCTCGGCCCCCCGGGTGGGCCTGCTGTCGATCGGCGAGGAGGACACCAAGGGCACGCCGCTGGTGAAGGAGACCCACGCTCTTTTGAAGGACACGCCCGGCCTGCGCTTCATCGGCAACGTCGAGGGGCGCGACATCCTCACCGACGAGGTCGATGTCGTGGTCACGGACGGGTTCACCGGCAACGTGGCGCTGAAAACGCTCGAGGGTGGCATCAAGTTCATCGTCAACAAGGTGCTCGAGGCCATGATGAGCTCGGACGAGGCCAAGGACGCGGCCAAGGTGCTCCTTCCCGCCCTCGGTCCCCTCGCCGACGAGCTCGAGCCCGACAACACCGGCGGGGCCATGCTCCTGGGCGTCGATGGCGTCTGCATCATCAGCCACGGCTCGTCCTCGGCGACGGCGGTGGTGAACGCCGTCCGGGTGGCCCGCGACATGGTCGATGCCGGCCTCGTCGACCACCTCCGCTCCGCCATCAAGGCCTGAGAACCCGTCGGGTACGTCAGAACACCCCGCTATTTGTGGATCTTGTGGCACACCCGTGGGGCCGAGAGCTGACAAAGCCTGTCAAAACGGACGGGCGGAGGCGTTATTTACGCCTGGGCAGTGTGATCCCCGCCGAGCAATCTCGCGAGGAGTGGCCGTGCCTGCAGAAACCCATGTCGAAGGTGGTCAGATGAGCCGGCAGGAGGTGTACGAGCTCATCCGGGACCGGTTGGCCGACATCCTCGAGATCGAGCCCACCGCCATCTCCGAGAGCGCCAGCTTCACCGACGACCTGTCGGCCGACTCTTTGGCCCTGATTGAGCTGGTCGAGGCCCTCGAAGAGGAGCTGGGCGAGCGCACGGTCGGGTTCCGCATCGACGACGAGGACCTCGAAGACCTGAAGACGGTCCGAGACGCGGTCGACTACGTCTTCGCCAAGCTCGAGGGCTGACCTGGACGATCGTCTCCCCGTCGGGTCAATGCCAGACCTCGACGCCCTGGCGGACCGGCTCGGCCGGCGCTTCAACGACGGCGAGCTGCTGCAGCGGGCCGTCGCCCACCGCTCGTGGTGCGCCGAGACCGAGGGAGCCCCGAGCAACGAGCGCCTCGAGTTCCTCGGTGACGCCGTCCTCGGGCTGGTGGTCACCGATCACCTCTTCGCCACCTACCCCGACCTGCCCGAGGGCGAGCTGGCCAAGGTCCGCGCTTCGGTGGTGAACGCCGAGGCCCTGGCCCAGGTGGCGGCCGAGCTGGGGCTGGGCGGCGCCATCCTGCTGGGCAAGGGCGAGGACCAGTCGGGGGGACGGGAGAAGCCGAGCATCCTCTCCGACGCCATGGAGGCCGTGATCGGCGCCGTGTACCTCGACGGGGGATGGGCCGCGGCCGAGACGCTCGTCATGGGCCTCCTTGGCGACCGCATCGAGGAAGCGGCGGCCGGACCGGGTGGGCAGGACTACAAGACGCGCCTTCAGGAGCTGGCCGCCCGCCGCTTCGAGGCCCTGCCCCGCTACGACGTCCGCGACGAAGGACCCGACCACGCCAAGCTCTTCTACGCCATCGTCCACCTGGGCGGCGAGGCCCGAGGCAAGGGCGAGGGCCGGTCGAAGAAG
>JAUTXA010000266.1 GCA_030838265.1 Actinomycetota bacterium
CGATATCGAATCGGCGACAAAGGGCTTGAGCAGGTGTTTCGGTGGAAGGCCGGGCATTCGTCGAATTGTTATGTCACGTTCCGCACGGGGCGGGCGGGCAGGCAGGTGTCAGCCGACCCCATGGCGAAATGTCCTACATGCCCCCTCGCAGGACCCTTGCTCGCCGCGTGCCCGTTCTGGCCGTGGCCGTTGCCCTCCTCGCTCTCCTGGCCCCAGTCGTCGCCCACCGCGGAGTCGCCGCCAAGGCCGACAGCGGCGACTACCACCAGCCCGCCACCAGCCGCGTCGTCGCCACCCGGGCCGAGACCCAGGGCGGCGTTCCGGTCACGCGGGAGACGGGTTATCTCACCGTGCGGGACGGCATCGAGCTCGCCTATTCGGTGGTGCGCCCGACCGACGGCGGTCCCTATCCCCTGCTCCTGACCTACGACGGCTACGACGCCGGCTCGAACCCCGACCCGAGCTACATCACCCGCTACCTCCCCAAGGGCTACGCCTTCATGGGCCTCAGCGTCCGGGGGACGGGCTGTTCCGGCGGCACCTTCGACTTCTTCCAGCCGGCCGAGGCGCTCGACGGCTACCAGGCCATCGAGTGGGCCGCCGCCCAGGGTTGGTCGAACGGTCGGGTGTCGATGATCGGCAAGTCGTACCCCGGCATCACCCAGCTCTTCACGGCCGAGACCCAGCCTCCCCACCTCCTCTCGATCGCTCCCGGCCACTTCTTCTCCGATGCCTACCGGGACGTCGCCTACCCCGGCGGCATCCTCAACTACGCCTTCGCCGCCGCCTGGTCATTCATCTCCCAGCCCGAGCCCGGCTACGCGGCCGCCGGCAATGCCCTGTTCGCGGGCGACGCCACCTGCACCCAGAACCAGCTGCACAACGCGGCTAACGCGCCCACCAACCCGTTGGCCCAGGCCATCCAGCACCCCTACGACGTGCCGCTCTACGGCGACCGCAGCCCGCTGACCCACGTCGACCAGATCAACGTCCCCGTCTACCTCGCCCTCAGCTGGCAGGACGAGCAGCTGGCCTCGCGCCAGTCGCACATCCTCAACGACTTCGAGCGGTTGGGCATCACCTACCGGGCCGTCCTGTCCAACGGCGACCACGGCATGTACCGGCGGGCACCGCAGATGGCCGAGCTCGATCGCTTCTTCGACGCCACCCTGAAGCAGTCGCCGACCCTCGAGGACGGCACGCCGCTCGCCAGCTACCAAGCAGAGCCGCCGATCTCGATCTTCTGGGAGCAGGGCACGGCCGGGCCTCGCTGGCGGACGACGCTCAACCAGTGGCACAACAAGGCCACCCCCTACCGGCTCTATGCCGGCCCCAACGGCACCCTGACCACGGCGGCCCCCGACGCGCTCGCCGCGGGCGCGGACACCTACGCCTACTCGGCGGCCGGGAGCCAGGGCATCGGAAACCCCCGCTACGGCTACGCCTCATTGCCCGACATCTCGATGTGGGACAAGTACTCGCCACCCGCCGGATCGGCCGCCGCCTACACGAGCGCTCCCTTCGGCACCGACACGACGTTCCTCGGGTCAGCATCGGCTGACCTCTGGCTCACGTCGACCGCGCCGAACACCGACCTGCAAGTGACCCTCACCGAGGTGCGGCCGGACGGCCAGGAGCAGTTCATCGAGCAGGGCTGGCTTCGCGCCAGCCACCGCAAGCTCGACGACGCCGCTTCGACCGAGCTTCTGCCGGTGCAGACCCACCAAGAGGCCGACGCCGCCAACCTCTCGCCCACCGCGCCCAGCCTGGCCCGAGTCGAGATCTTCCCCTTCGGCCACGTCGTGCGAGCCGGCTCCCGGATCCGCCTCTGGGTTGAGGCCCCGACCGTCCTCCCGCAGCTCTGGGCCTTCGCCCTCGACCCGACGCCGTCGGCCGTCACCATCGCCCGCGACTTCGCCCACCCCAGCAGCCTGGTGCTGCCCGTCCTCAACGGCGCCGGCCCCGCTCCTCTCGGTCTCGCCCCCTGCAGCTCGGTCTACCGCCAGGTCTGCCGCACCGACCCGTTGAAGTCGTAGCGGAAGGGCGATCGCAACTTTGTGGGCAAATCGATTCGCCTGCCGGGCTGATTTGCTCACAGAGTCGCGGCGGGCGACTCACACCAGCGCGGCGTCGGGTGAGTCGACCTCGGTGACCGAGCCGTCGTAGGCGAAGACCACGAAGCGGTCGAAGCCCCGCATAAACCAGCGGTCGTGGGTGACGGCCAGGACCGTGCCCTCGAAGACCGAGAGGGCCTCCTCCAACGCCTCGGCCGAGGCCAAGTCGAGGTTGTCGGTGGGCTCGTCGAGCAGCAGCAGCGTGGCGCCGTCGAGCTCGAGCAGCAGAATCTGGAAACGGGCCTGCTGCCCGCCGCTCAACGTCTCGAAGGGTTGCTCGGCGCAGCCGTCGAGCTCGTAGCGACGCAGCCGTCCCATGGCCGGGCCGCGGGCCAGGTCGCGGGCCGCCAGCACCTCGACAAGGCGGCGCCCGACCAGCTCGGGGTGCTCGTGGGTCTGGGAGAAGTGACCGGGCACGACCCGGGCGCCCAACGTCCACGAACCGGCGTGGTCGACTGCACCACCGGAGAGCAGCCGCAGGAAGTGGCTCTTGCCCGACCCGTTGGGCCCGAGCACCGCCACCCGCTCGCCGAACCAGACCTCGAGGTCGAATGGATTGGTGAGCCCAACCAGCTCGAGTGCTTCGGCCATGACGACGCGCTTGCCCGTCCGCCCCCCGCCGAGGCGCATGGCGACCGACTGGTCCTTGGGGCGTTCGATGGGGGGCCCCGCCTCGTCGAAGTGGCGGACCTTGGTCTCGGCGGCTCGCGCTCGGCTGGCGTTGGCGTCGCTGATGGCAGCCCGCCGCTTCATCTCCTTCATCGAGGCGACGAGCCGGGCCCGCTCCTCCTGCCAGCGGCGGTGCTGCTCGTCGAGCCGGTCGAGCCGGGCCGATCGGGCGTCGTGCCACGAGGCGAACGACGCGCCGTGGGTCCACGCCCCGCCGGCCTCGAGGGTCACGACCTTGGTCGATGTGTTGGCCAGCAGCTCGCGGTCGTGGCTCACATAGAGGATCGTCTTGGGGCACGCGCTCAACGCCGACTCGAGCTCGCGCTTCGACGGCACATCGAGGTAGTTGTCGGGCTCGTCGAGGATGAGGACGTCGAAGTCGCCATCGAGCAACGCGGCCGAGGCCAATCGCTTCTGCTCGCCGCCCGACAGGGTCGAGACCGGCCGGTGACCGCACTCGTCGAAGGGAAGACGCAGCGCCCGGGTGGTGCAGCGGTCCCAGAACACCTCGGCCTCGTACCCGCCGGCGTCACCCCACGCTGACAGGGCCGTGGCGTAGCGCACGCCATCGGCCGGATCGACCGCATCCAACACAAGAGCGGCCCGCCGGACCACATCGGGGGCGAGCGACACCAGCAGGTCGCGCACCGTCGAGCCGTCGGCGATCGATCCGATGAACTGGCGCATCACGCCGAGGCGCCCTTCCACCCGAAGCGAACCCAAGGGTGCGGGCTCGTCCCCCGACAGCAACCGCACGAGCGTCGTCTTGCCCACGCCGTTGGCACCGACCAGAGCGACGTGCTCTCCGTCGCCGACGCGGAACGAGACGTCGCGGAACAGCTCCGCCCCACCCGGCCGGGTCCACGCCAGCCTCGTCACCTCGATCGCCCCCACGAGGCGGGAAGGCTACGACCGCCTACGAGGACGGCACTTCAAATAATCCCAACAGCTCGGACTTCTGCACCTTGTCCGTCCCGGTGCGGGGCAGCTCGTCGACGATCACGACACGCCGGGGCGCCTTGTAGTCCGACATCCGCTCTCTGGCCCACGCCGCCAGCTCCGGGCCGGTCACCGACGCGCCGGGCCGCAGGATGACGGCCGCCACCGGGACCTCGCCCTTGCGCTCGTCGGGCAGGCCGATCACGGCGGCCTCGGTCACCTCGGGGTGCTGCTCGAGCGCCCCCTCGACCTCGGCCGCGAACACCGAGTAGCCGCCATGCTTGATGACGTCTTTGCTGCGGCCCACGAAGAACACCAAGCCGAACGGCCCCTTGCGGGCCATGTCGCCCGTCCGCAGCCAGCCGTCCTCGGTGAGCACCTCGGCCGTGGCCTCGGGCCGCCCGTGGTAGCCCTGCAAGACACCGGGTCCCTTCACCCACAGCTCGCCGACCGTCCCGGGACGCACGTCGTTGCCCTCGTCGTCGACCACCCGCAACCGGTAGGGAGGCAGGGGCAGGCCGAGGAAGTCGCCGATGGCCAGCGGGAGGTAGGGCGGCGACACCTTGGCCGCCACCCCGCCGGCCAGCTCGACCATGCCGTAACCCTCGGCGAAGGCGGCCTCACCGATGTTGATGTTGGTGAACGGGATCGTCATGCTCGCTCCGAACGACTTGAACTTGCGGGCCAGCTCGGGCGGAAGCTTGTCGGCTCCCGAGGCCCACATGCGGATCGAGTGCAGGTCGCGTTGTTCGGCGCCGGCGTCGAGCATCATGCGGTACATGGCGGGGACGCCGACGAACATCGTCGAGCGCCGTTGCTCGATGGCGTCGAGGGCGACGTCGGCCCGGAACTTGGGCAGGAAGTACACGGGGATGCCGGCGGTCGCGAATGCCAACAGCACCACGAAGCCCATGATGTGGGCCACGGGCAGCCCGACGACGGCCTCGTCACGACGCAGGCCGGACGGCCACATGGCCCCGGGCGCGGCCTGGGCCAGCAGGGCTTGGTGGGTGAGGCGGGCCCCCTTGGGGTTCCCGGTGGTGCCCGACGTGTAGAAGATGGCGGCCACGTCGCTGGGCTCGGCCACCGCGGGCGCTGACTGCGGCTCGTCGGCCAGCACCTCGGTCGCGTCGTGGATGACGAGCGAAGCGCCGGAGTCGGCGACCACGTACTCGATCTCGTCGTCGCGCATCTTCGGGTTCACGGGGACGGCAATGGCACCGGCGCGGGCCGCGGCCACCACGAGCAGCAACAGGTCGTAGGTGTTGGAGACGGCGACGACCACGCGGTCGCCCCGCTCGATGCGTCCGGCGATCCCAGCCGCCAGCCGCGCCACGCGGTCGGCGGCCTCGTTGTAGGTCAGGCACCCGCCGCCCGCCTCCTCGACCAGCCGACCATCCGCGTGCACCCGCGCCAGACGGTCGAAGATCGTCCCCAGCAGGAGATTTCGGCGGAGGGCGAGACTAGTCCGTTCGAGGGATTTCATAAATGGTCACCGATCTGCACGCATGAATTTTCGAGGATTGGCCGAGAACTACCCCGTGGGCCACCTTTCCACCGCACTGATGCGCCCGGCCACTTACGCCGGGCATGCGCGTGAAGTGGTGAGCGTGGCCCAGGCCGCGATCCGCTATCCGCTGGGGCTGCTGGAGAGCGCGATCACCACCGGCCAGCGTTGCGGTGACGACACCCACGACCGCCCGGTCGTCCTGGTGCACGGCTACGGCCACAACCGCTCGGGTTGGCACATCCTGAACCGCTCGCTGCGCCGGGCCGGGTTCACCAGCGTCCACACCACCAACTACAACCCGCTGCGCCACGACATCCCCGAGCTGGGTCGCCAGCTGGCCCGCCGCATCGAGCTCATCCGCTCGGTGACAGGTGCCGACCGCGTCCACGTCGTGGGCCACAGCCTGGGCGGCATCCTGCTGCGCTGGTACGTCGAGGAGCTGGGCGGCGACGACACCGTCCACACCGCCATCACCGTCGGCTCGCCCCATGAGGGCACTCACGTGGCTGGCATCGGCCTAGGGCGCACCGCCCGTCAGCTCGAGCCCGACTCTGCCGTGATGCGGCGGCTGGCCGCCGACGCCAGGCCGTCCCCCGTGCGCTGGATCTCGTTCTACTCAAACCTCGACATGCTCATCGTGCCCACCTCGTCGGCCATGCTCCGCGCCCCGGCGTTCGACGCCACCAACATCTTGGTGAAGGACCACGGCCACGTCGGCATGATGACGTCGGGGCTGGTTGTGCGAGCCGTGACCGAGCAGCTCGAGGCGGCCGAGGGCGGGGCCGGCCTGTCGCCGCTGCGCTCGCTCGACGCGTCGCGCCAGCAGCGCTCAGGAGCCGGTGTTGGGCTTTCGGGCGTTGAGGCCGTGGAGGGCAACGGGTAGCCCCCAACCGAGGATGGGCCAGACGGGCCAGAAGTAGCCGGTCGGGCCGGACGTGAGGAGCCACACGATGATGAGGAACACCATCGTCGTGGCGTAGCAAAGGAAGTGGCCGCGGAAGGTGTCGGTCCACCCCGCCTGCTGCGTCGACGGCCGGGGCGAGCGCACCGGAGCAACTGCCGTCGGCCGGGCGGGATCGAAGAGGACGGGCAGGTCGCGCAGCGGCTCCTTGAGGTCGCCAAAGGTCTTGGCCGCCAGGGTCTTGCCGAGGCGTTCGTCGAACTCCTCAAGGGTCAGCCGACCCTGTGCGCACTGCTCGCGCAGGAGGGTCGCCACCCGCTCGCGATCGGCGTTCGAGGCCCGCAGGTGGTCGGGTTCAGGTCGTCGCTCGGTCGCCACCCCGACATTCTGCCCGCCACCGGCCAGCGCCGTCACTACGCGCCGGTAGGGTGGGTTCACCGTGCCCGAAACCGCCGCCTCTGACCTTCTGGCCGGGCTCAACCCCGTCCAGCGAGAGGCCGTCACCCACCCCGAGGGACCCCTCCTCATCGTGGCCGGCGCCGGGTCGGGCAAGACCCGGGTCCTCACGCACCGGGTGGCCTGGCTGATCAAGGAGCAGGGCCTCTCGCCCTTCGAGATCCTGGCCATCACCTTCACCAACAAGGCGGCCGACGAGATGAAGGAGCGGGTCGGCGCCCTCGTCGGCCCCGTGGCCCAGCGCATGTGGGTGTCGACGTTCCACTCGGCCTGCGTGCGCATCTTGCGGCGCGAGGCCGGCCTCCTCGGCTACAAGTCGAGCTTCACCATCTACGACCAGGCCGACGCCGTCCGCCTCACGTCCTATGTGCTGCGCGACCTCACCATCGACCCCAAGAAGTTCCCGCCCCGCACCGTCCACTCGGTGATCAGCCAGGCCAAGAACGAGCTGGTCTCGCCCCCGGAGTACGCAGCCAAGGCCGCGACCATCTACGAGCGGCGCATCGGCGAGGTCTACACCGAGTACCAACGTCGTTTGCTCGCGGCGTCAGCGATGGACTTCGACGACCTGTTGACCCAGACGGTTGAGCTGTTCCGCCGCGAGCCCGACGTGCTGGCCGCCTACCAGCAGCGCTTCCAGCACCTCATGGTCGACGAGTACCAGGACACCAACCGGGCCCAGAACGAGCTCGTCCTCCAACTGGGACGGGCCCACGGCAACGTCTGCGTGGTGGGCGACTCCGACCAGTCGATCTACTCGTTCCGGGCCGCCGACATCCGCAACATCCTCGAGTTCGAAGATGCCTTCCCCGACGCCACCGTCATCGTGCTCGAGCAGAACTACCGGTCGAGCCAGACCATCCTCGACGCCGCCAACGCGGTGATCGCCAACAACCTGCTGCGCAAGCCCAAGACGCTGTGGACCGAGCAGGTCGGTGGCGAGCTGATCACCCAGTACCACGCCGAGGACGAGCACGACGAGGCGGCCTGGGTCGTGTCGGAGACGGGACGCCTGCACCGCCAGCAGGGCCACCGGTGGGGCGACCAAGCCATCTTCTACCGGACCAACGCCCAGTCCCGCGTCTTCGAAGAGCGCCTCACGCGCGAGGGCATCCCCTACAAGGTCGTCGGCGGCACCCGCTTCTACGACCGGCGGGAGGTGAAGGACATGCTCGCCTACCTGCGGGCCCTCACCAACCCCACCGACGAGGTGTCCCTCAAGCGGGTGGTCAACGTCCCCAAGCGGGGGGTGGGCGACGCGTCGATCGCCAAGCTCGACGACTGGGCCAATCGCCACAACATCTCGTTCGGCGAGGCCCTGCGGGTGGCAGCCGACGCCGGGGTGTCGGGCAAGGCCCTCAACGGCATCCAGGCCTTCTACAAGTTGCTCGACTACTGCGCCACGCTGGTGCAGGAGGGTGCCCCTCCGTCCGAGGTGATGCAGGCCGTGGCCGAGCGCAGCGGCTACATCGCCGAGCTCGAGGCCGAGAAGACGGTCGAGGCCGCCGGTCGGCTCGAGAACATCCAAGAGCTCATCGGGGTGGCGGGCGAGCACGAGTCGCTCGAGCAGCTCCTCGAGGTCACGTCCCTGGTGGCCGACTCCGACGACATCGACGGCGACGACTCCAAGGTCGTCCTCATGACCCTGCACACGGCCAAGGGGCTCGAGTATCCCGTCGTGTTCATGATCGGCCTGGAGGACGGCGTCTTCCCTCATCTCCGCGCCCTGGCCGAGCCCGACGAGCTCGAGGAGGAGCGCCGCCTCTGCTACGTCGGCATCACCCGGGCCCGCGAGCGCCTCTATCTCACCCGGGCGTGGTGCCGGACCCTGTGGGGCTCGACCCAGTACAACCCGCCCAGCCGCTTCCTCAAGGAGATCCCGTCCGAGCTGACCCGCATCGTCGAGGGCGGGCGGACATTTGGCCAAGGGACGGGTGGCGGGTCCGGTGGTGCCTCGGCCTCTGGTCTTCGTCGCGGTGGACGGGAGGGCATCGTCGACGCCGCCATCCGCGGCCAGATGGTCTCGCCCGCCCGCACCACCGGCGCCGAGTCGCTCGGCATCCGGGCCGGCGACGACGTCGTCCACGGCAAGTGGGGCGAGGGCGTCGTCATCGAGATCGTGGGCCAGGGCGACAAGGCCGAGGCCATCATCCGCTTCCCCGGCCTGGGCGAGAAGCGCCTCCTCCTGGCCTGGGCCCCCCTCAAGAAGGCCTAGCCCACTCCGTCCCCCGTCGTTTCGGCCGTGGTTTTCCGCAATAGCGCTGAAAACCACGGCCGAATCGCTCGGGGGTCGGCGGCTACTCCCATTCGATGGTGCCGGGAGGCTTCGAGGTGATGTCGAAGGCGACGCGGTTGACGTTGGGGACCTCGTTGATGATGCGCGACGACAGCCGTTCGAGCACGTCGTAGGGCAGCCGGGCCCAGTCGGCGGTCATGGCGTCGTCGCTGGTGACGGCCCTGATGACGATGGGGTAGGCGTAGGTGCGCTCGTCGCCCAACACGCCGACGGTGCGGACGGCGGGCAGCACCGCGAACGACTGCCAGAGCTCCCGGTAGAGCCCGGCCCGCTTGATCTCCTCGGTGACGATGGCGTCGGCCGCCCGCAGGATCTCCACCCGCTCGGGCGTGATGGTGCCCACGATGCGCACCGCCAGTCCCGGGCCCGGGAAGGGCTGGCGCCAGACGATGTCCT
>JAUTXA010000268.1 GCA_030838265.1 Actinomycetota bacterium
CCGTCGACGACGACCTCCGCGGCGTCACGGTCGACGTCACCGACGACGGACGTGGGGGCGCCACCACGGCCACCGGCTCCGGACTCGACGGGCTCACGGGCCGGCTGGCGGCGGTTGGCGGCACCCTCTCGATCGACAGCCCGTCCGGCCGCGGCACCCGCCTCACCGCTCACCTTCCTCTCGCCGCGGTCCCGGCATGAGGGGCTCGGCGGTGAAGGCGTTGCGGTGGGTCCTCGTCGTCGGGTGGCTGGCCCTCAGCATCTACGTCATCAGCGAGGGGATCCGCCTCGGCTACTTCGGCCGCTACGCCGACACCACCATCATCGTCATCGTCGCCACCTGGAGCGCCTTCGCCCTCGGCATCTTCACCTGGGGTCGCCGCCCCGACCGCCCCACCGGACCGTTGCTCACCGCCGCCGCGGTGCTGGCCGCCGTGTCGACCCTGCGCAGCGTCACCTCACCGTGGCCCGCGTCCATCGGCTACCTAACCCAGGCTGCGACGCCGGCGTTGGTGGTGCCTCTTCTCCTCGGGGCCAGCCGGCAGCGCCTCACCCCAGGTCACCGCCGGCTGGTGTGGGCTGCGGTCGTCGTCCCCACCGTCTTGGGCCTGGCCTACTCGCTGGTGTGGGTGCCCGCTTCGGCCCCCTTCTCTTTCACCGTGGTCGTGGCGCCCAACCGGCTGGCCGTCGGCGACCTGGCCGGCCTGGCCCGCGCCCTCGACATCGCCGCCGTGTCGGCCCGCTTCGTCCTCGGGATGGCGGCCGTTGTCATCGTCGGCCGCGAGCTGCGACGTAGGGGACGGACCCAGATGCGGGACGAGGCCGCGGTCGCGGCCGCCGCGGCTGCGTGGGTGGTGGCCGGTGTCGTCGGCCCCGTCCTGCGCTGGATCAACTTCCGCGCCTCGACCGGTGACGGAAGCTCGACGCCGTTCTTCTCGGCCGTCGACTTCGGCCTTCCTGCCCTCGGCCTGCTGCTGGTGGCCACCACCATCGCCCTGTCGGCCATGGTCCGGCGCCGGGTGGCCCGCGGCGGGGTGGCCGACCTGGTGGCCGACCTGGCCGGCACCCTCGAGCCCGGGTCGGTGACCACCGCCCTGGCACGGGCTCTCGACGACCCGACCCTCACCGTCGCGTACTGGCGGCCCGACGTGTCGCGCTGGGTCGATGACGAAGGCCGCACCGTCACCCTCGACGAGGACGACGTGTCGCGCCGGGCCACCACCGTCATCACCCGGGACGGCGAGCGCCTCGCCGCCGTCACCCACGCCGGCAACCTCGACGCCGGCGTCACCGAGCTGGCCGCCGCCACCGCGGCCGTGGCCCTGGCCCTCGACAACGAGCGGCTGCGGGCGGCCACCCTGGCCCAGATCGCCGACGTCGAGGCCTCGCGGGCCCGCCTCATCGACGCCGCCGGCCAGGCCCGCGCCCGACTCGAGCGCCAGCTTGCCCAGGGACCGGCCCGGATCGTCGACGATCTGGCCCGCCAGGTATCGGCCCTCGCCACCGAGCCCGGGGCGGCGAGCCGGGTGCTCGACACGGTGGCCGCCGGCCTGCGCACCGCCCTGGCCGAGCTGCGCGACGTCTCTCACGGCATCCACCCCTCGGTGTTGGCCCAGCAGGGCCTCGACGCCGCCCTCGACCACGTGGCCGACGCGGCCGGTGTGGCGCTGACGAAGTCGATCCCGCCCGATCGCCTGCCCGCATCGGTCGAGACCGCCATCTACGCAGTGGCCGCGGCCTGCATCGGCCCTGGTGCCCTTCCCGTCGAGGTGACCGTCGACGTCATCGACGACGAGCTGCGCGTCCAGGTCGAAGGCGGGCGCGGCGTCGACGCCGACGATGCCGTCCTCCTCGCCGATCGGTTCGCGGCTATCGGCGGTGAGCTCGTCCTCGTGTCGGCCAAGCCGCGCTTCCGAGCCCGTCTGCCGGCGGCGGCCGGGACGATATGAGAGTCGCCGGCCTGCGCGTCGCCATCGCCGAGGACGCCGCCCTGGTGCGCGAGGGCATCGTCCGCTTGCTGCAAGACGACGGCTTCACCATCACCGCCTCGGTGGTCGACGGCGACGCCCTCGTGGCTGCGGTGGCCGTCGAGGTGCCCGACGTCGTCATCACCGACATCCGTATGCCGCCGACCCACACCGACGAGGGGCTGCGGGCCGCCGCCACCATCCGCCAGGCTCACCCCGGACTCGGCGTCCTCGTGCTCTCGCAGTACCTCGAGGCCAAGGCAGCCATCGCCCTGCTCGACGCCGGTGCGGGCGGCATCGGCTACCTCCTCAAGGAGCGGGTCACCGACGTCGACGAGTTCCTGGCCACCGTGCGCCGGGTGGCGGCCGGGGAGTCGGTCATCGACCCCATGGTGGCGGCCCGCATGCTGGGCCGGGCCCGGGTCGAAGCGGTGATCGACCGCCTCAGCCCCCGCGAGCGCGACGTCCTTGCCCTCATGGCCGAAGGCCTCTCGAACCAGGCCATCTGCGACCGCCTCTTCCTCAATGCCAAGACCGTCGAGTCCCATGTGCGAGCCATCTTCACCAAGCTCGACCTCGAGACCTCGCCGACGGACCATCGGCGGGTGCGCGCCGTTCTCCAATTCCTCTCCGCCACCAGCTGACAGCGAGGCCGCGGCCCCTACGACGACTCGTCCAAGCGGCGCTAGCCGACCCGTGACAGCTGGATCACGGGGGGAGGGACGGGCACGGCGGCGCTGGCGTCGCCGCCGGGCCCATCCCCCTTGACCCTGGCCTCGGCGGGAGCCAGGGGCAGGGTGAAGACGAAGGTCGAGCCGGCGCCGAGCTGGCCCTCGACCCAGATGCGCCCGCCCATCGACTCGACCAGGCGGCGGGCGATGTACAGGCCGAGGCCGGTGCCGCCCTGCTCACGGGTGAGGTGGTTCCCGAGCCGGCGGAAGCGGTCGAACACCGCCTCGCGCTGGTCCTCGGGGATGCCGGGGCCCTGATCGCTCACCGCGATCTCGACCACCCCGTCGTCCGCGTGCTCGCCGATGCCGGCGAGGGTCTGCACCGAGACTTCGATGCGGCCGTCGAGGGGCGAGTACTTCTCGGCGTTCGAGAGCAGGTTGGCCATCACCTGGACCAGCCGTCCCTCGTCGGCCATGGCGGCGACGCGGGCCAGGCCGACGCGGGCCGCGGGCCGGGTGCGCTCGGCGATCACCGAGTCGAGGACGGAGTCGATATCGACCACCGTCGGCTCGATCCGGAACTCGCCCCGCTCGAGCCGCGACATGCTGAGGAGGTCCTCGATCAGCACCTCGAGGCGGTCGGCCTGCTGCAGCATGCGGTGGAGGATCTCGTCGAGCTGCTCGGCGTCGGGCTCGAAGTCGTCGCGCAGCAGGGTCAGGAGGAAGCCCTTGAGCGGGGTGAGCGGCGTCCGCAGCTCGTGCGAGACGGTGGCCACGAACTCCTGCTTGGCTTCCTCGGCCTCGCGCAGACTGGTCACGTCGCGGGCCACGACCACCAGGGCGTTCTCGTCGCTGCCCCGGCGGGCGGGGGCGATCGACAGGTTGAGCCACCTCGTCTCCGAGCCGGACGGCGTCACGCCCACGAGGGCGGAGCCCGACGACTCCGGTGAGCCCGAGCCCGGGACCGACACCCGCATACGGCGCAGCCACTCGATGGTCGCCGGGGTCCCGTCCTCGGCGCGGGCGGACACGCCGTCGAAGGGCGGCCGCCCGAGGGCCTCGTCGGCCAGCAGTCCGGTGATGCGGGCCATGGCCGCGTTCCACGACGCGACCGTGCCCTCGCTGTTGACCAGGAAGATGCCGTCCGACGTGTTGTCGACGATCTGCTCGAGCTTGGCCCGCTCGGCCGACGCCTCGGCGAAGAGGCGGGCGTTGCCGAGGGCGGTCGTGGCCTGGCTGGCGAAGGTGCTGAGGACGTGGCGGTGGCGGGCCGTCAGCTTGTGGG